>JBAXDE010000018.1:0-13210 GCA_037141115.1 Methanomicrobiales archaeon
TGCCCTCTCGAGGAGTGCCTGGTCAGCATATGCCGTAAGATAGATGACCGGAATATCGCATGACTTGTGAATATCTCCGGCTGCCTGTACTCCGTCAATCTTTCCGGCAAGATGGATGTCCATGAGTACGAGATCGGGCCGGGTCTCAGAGACCTTATCGATCGCCTGCTCGCCGGATTTGGCAGTTCCGGCAATCTGGTAACCCAGGCTTTTTAGGGTTTCAGCCAGGTCATCTGCTACAATCACTTCATCTTCAACAATAAAAACCCGGAATTCTGTCATGGTGACCTCGTGGTTCAGCCCGATCTACAATTATCCCCATGTTCAAGATACACACCTTATCCCGTGTCGATGACCGTATCTACAAATGTTGTCAACTGGCTGATGAGCATCGGATCAAGTCCTTTCTCTACTGCAAGAAAGACCCCGGACAGGTCCATGAGACGGAGTTTGTTGGTAACGAAATGGATGAACTTGGAGATGTTCTGGGACGAGAGGTAAATGAGCATGGTGCTGACCGAATCGTACAGTACACAGACTTTCTTGCCGGAATTTTCTTTGAGCACTTCCGTGACCGCAATACCAAGGTCGGTAAGATTTGCCGGGTTATTGATAAATCGGACAACCCCGGGGATATTCTCCGCATTGCCAATGGAGTTTCTCGTTACGGCATCGACGAACGAGACGTTTTTTACATCAATCCCGTTCTCGGCATAGAGTTTCGAGAGGATGTTATACGGGAAATTCAGGGTGACGATGATGGTGTGGTATTCCAGGGCGGCTAACTCCTTGATCAGCTCAATATTTCGCTGCCGGATATTGGAAGGCGTTGCAAGGATCAAAAAGATCTGTTTTTTGTCAAGATCTTCCGGGCGGACAATGAGGGGCAATCAGGCACCTTCAAGGAATTTCCGGTACGCTTCAGGAATTGACCGGTTTCTCTCCAGTATTGCTTTCTGGAACTCCAGTACATTTGCTGCTACCTGGGTGGCATTACGTACCTGCCCGTCAAGCAGCATCGCAGTCTCATCCGGGGTGATCTGATTTTTCCGGATAAGGCCTGCTACATCGATAAGATTGTCGCGGATGATCTCTACGGGCTGTTTTATGCGCATCGCCATCTCGGTCATGTACGCCAGGAGAGTCTCTTCTGCATTGCGCTGATCAGTAATATCGATACCAATAGAGATCACGTTCATTCCACCGCCAAAGGCAATCTGGCGGGTATTCCAGGATATGATCTTCTTCTCACCGGTATTTGTGGTAACATGGGTCTCGAAATTCACAAACTGCTGCCGGGTGGATATTACTTCTTTTATCTGGCGGGTGACGGTATTCCGGTAATCCTTATCCGGGTAGAGCTGTTTCCAGATCTCGTCTCTTCCAATTGCCTCTGTCCGCAGATAGCCGGTAATCTCTTCTGCCGCCGTATTCCACATCACCACCCTGCCATGCCGATCGAGGACGGTGATCAGTACATTGGCATTCTCAATGATACTCTCCCGGAAGGAATCGAGTTCCCGGAGAGGGGTGATATCCTGGCCAACTGCGATAACCCTCCTGACTCCCTCATGCTCAATCTCCTTGGTGTTCCAGAGGATGACATGGGTAACTCCTGAACGGGTGTGGATCGTGGTTTCAAAATTTTCAAAATAATCCTTTGCCGCAAGTATTTCTGCCAGCCGGGCATTGACCGTGTCACGGTAGGCCTTGTCCGGGTACAGGTGCCGCCATATGGTGGCAGTACCGATAACTTCCTGCTTGGAATAGCCGGTGATCGTCTCAGCGGCCCGGTTCCATGCAAGGATCTTTCCTTTCGGGTCAAGAACTGCAATGATGACCAGAGCATTTTCCAGTATGCCTGCTTCAATGCATCCAATATTTTTCGGGTTCCTTTCGCCCATATTTTTCTCCATAGAGTACTACTCCACCCAGCCGTTGATTACGATCTTTCCCACAAACGGGTTGCTGGATTGGGTGCTCATGATTCCTTTAATAATACATATGGTCCTGTCACTCTTCTCGAATTTCAGCCGTACGGGTTTGGCCATGCCGGGATGGACAAGGATCTCGGATAGGACCTGTTTTGCCTGCTGCCAGTCGCTTAAACTGATATGATCGAAGAATGATTTTTTCGCATCGTCCTGGGATGGGTAACCGAGCGCCTGTTTGAACGACGGGCTCTCCTGCGAGAGAGTCCCGTCGGCATTGAGCATGATTACGATCTCGGATGCATCCTCGATCAGCAGCCGGAAATATTCGGCATTGTTCTTCACCTGTTCTTCTGCCACCTTCTTTGCCGTGATATCCCTGATACTGACCGCAAATTTCTCGGTAATGCCTTTGGCACCATACACCGGATAGATGGTCACATCAAACCAGCTCCGGTTCAGCTGTTCTTCAAAATTAATGCGTTTTTCCCCGCGGGCTACCAGCTGGTAGCAGGCCATCTTTGGCGATATGACATTCATTCCCACCAGGTCAAACGCACTCGTGCCGATCAGGGCTTTGGGGACGGTACCGGCCCGTTCTGCAAGCACATTATTGACTACCAGGAATTTCCCCTCAGCACTGAGAAGGTACAGGAAATCCTGCGTTGCGTTCACCATCAGCCGGGTGATGGATTCGCTCTCCTTAAGCCGGCGCTCCATGGAATATTTGTACAATGCCATCTCTATGACAGAATGGAGGCCCCGTTCGTCATAGGGTTTGATGATGTACCCGTAGGGTTCGGTGATCTTTGCCCGCTCTAAAAGGGCATTGTCTGCAAAGGCTGTAAGGAAGATGACCGGGACGCCATACCGCTCGCGGACCAGTCCGGCAGCCTCGATCCCATCCATCCGGCCGGCAAGGTGGATATCCATGAGCACAAGATCAGGCCGTATCTCCCGGATCTTTTCAAGCGCAGTCTCCGCAGACTTGGCCGTCCCCAGGACACTGTACCCCAGGCTGATGAGGGTCTCTTTTATGTCGTTTGCAACGATCGCTTCATCTTCGACAATGAGGATCGCCGGAGTCGCAGTCATGGTCGCCCATCCCCATTCCTGTACGCAGGAACAGGTTTTTTTATCTTGAGGAATCCCAGGCGGCCAGGTACTGGCATCGCAGTTACCGGGATACGCCCCGGATTGGCAAAGCCACAGCCCACAAACAGGAGAGCAGACATTTAACGGTACCCCAGTGCCGCCCCGAGCAGGTTTGCGGTGATACGCAATGCTTCCACCTCATCCGGGGACCGTGTCTGCTCTCTAGGATCGAAAAATCCGATGAAACCCCAGAACATGTCATGGATAAAAATGGGAAGAACAACGCCGGATTTAGCGCCAAGCAATGCAAACAGGTGTTTCTCATCATCCGGAAGATCCGAAAAGGTTGCTGAGACACCTTCACCTTTCATAAACAGGTCATGCCAGCGTGAAATTTTTAAAGACCCGAAGGTGAACTGGTGTAATTCGGGTTTGTAAAGGCTTGGGGCATTGTGAGAAGATCCCCATTCATAGATCAGGCTGATCGTCTCTCGCCCCCCGAAATCGGTCTCGGCCCGGAAGATTGCGATCGCGCCGGCATCGAGTGCAAGGCCGATGGGTTCGAGGATATCACGGATAGCTGAGGCATCGAACTCGCGTGGCGCACGGGATGTTTCGCGGGGGATACGGAGCAGCCATTCAACGGCAGAACTTACGGCAAAGAGGATCGCGTCACGCCGCTTTATCTCGCGCTCAATCCGGTTCTTGTAGAGCGCCATCTCGATGACCGAGTGGAGTTCCCGCTCATCGTACGGTTTGAGCACATACCCGTAGGGCTCCGTGATCTTTGCCCGGTCAAGCAGCCCTTTGTCAGCATAGGCGGTGAGATAGATGACCGGTATATCATAGAGTATGCGAATCTTTCCTGCGGTCACAACCCCGTCCATCTCGGTGGCAAGATGGATATCCATAAGCACCAGGTCGGGCCTGAGTTTATTGACCCCCTCAAGGGCAGTCTCTCCGGATTTTGCAATCCCCTTTACCTCGTAACCCAGGCTTTGTAAGGTCTCTTTTATATCATTGGCTACAATCGCCTCGTCTTCAACAATAAAAATCGACTGTTTTTCCATGATGCTCCCAACGGTTTGCTCGTCTCTCTCAAGTGTTCCTGATAACCGACATACGATATATTGCAGCGCTTATGCCGGCTATACCCGCCATATCTCCTCATCCCGTTGCAGCAGGAGATCGGGAAAACCCATTTTTTTGTGCAGCCATTGCAGTCGTTCCTCAAATTGATTTAAAGGAATCCGGTCTCTCCACGGGCGGTCCATTGACTGTTTCATAAGGTTGCCAGCCACCCTGACGAGACGGAGGAGATGGGCGTATTCATTGAGTAACTCAGGATCCTGATCCTCTTTTTTCATCCGCTCGATCTCACGAAGCAGCACCTGGTCTCTTTTGATAATGTGATGGAAGGAGTCGGCAATTTTTTTGAAATCAACGGGTTTTAAGATGAAATCCTCTATGAGTATCCCATATTGCAAGATCTCTTCGGCGGTTGGTTCTTTTCCGGTTATGATGATGGCCGGAATCTGGCGGGAGGCCGGGTAGGTTCGGATCGCAAGGAGAGTTTCCCACCCGTCCATGGGTTCCATCATCATGTCCAGTAAGATGAGGTCGGGTTTTTGCGTCCTGAGCAGGTCCATGCACTCCCTCCCGCCGGGTTCCGCGAAAATCGTAAACCCGCTCATCTCGAGACAGAGGGTGAATATTTCCCGTATTGCAGGATCATCATCCACAATAAGGATCGTGTCCATCATTGGACTCCTTTGGACGGGGTACCGGGCACTGCACCAGACGGGTCACCGGGAGTGTCCCGGTAGTGCTGGAGGAGAAACCTTCTCACCTTATCAGACTCCACCCATCCACGGTCAAGGCGGGTGACCAGGTTGTTGATGAGCCCGATCTGTTCCATAATACGCTCCCGGTAAAGGATGCAATCGAGGTTCACATAGCCCATAATAGCCTGGAGGGGATTTCTTATCTGGTCGTTTAGGATCTGGAACTGCTCCATATTATGCTCGATCCGGGTGATGCCCTCAGTTTTGAGCTGCCCTTCGAATCTCTTGTGGTCAGTGATATCGTGGAACTGGACAAAAATTCTCTGGTTCGGGCTCTCTGTCCCGGCAATAAGGTGCAACGAGATCTCAAACCACTCATTGCCATTCTTCTCTTCAAAACGGACCGGCTGGCCGGAACAGATGAGTTTCCCCAGCTGAAAGTTGAGTGAGGTGAACAACCCGTTCTGGTCAAACTGGACGGTTGAATCCAGGTGAATCTGCGTATAACTGCTCCCGAGCCGCCGCGCCATGGCATCATTTAAGGCAATGATCTTCTGGTCCTTGTCTATAAGCATCACTGCATCGGGAATGGCATTGGCAAGGACGCGAATCGTATGTTCGTTCTCCTTTGCCAGTTCCTCCATGTGGTGCTTGTACAGTGCCATCTCAATGGCGGAATGCAGCTCACGCTCATCAAAGGGTTTGAGGACATACCCGTAGGGTTCTGTAACTTTCGCCCGCCCGATTGTGGCCTCATCTGCATAGGAGGTGAGAAAGATGACCGGGATCTTATACCGGGAACGGACCTGTTCTGCCGTATCGATACCATCCATTTCCCCCGCCAGGTTGATGTCCATGAGCACGAGATCCGTACGGATCGTTTTTAAACTTTCGAGCACGGACTCTCCGGACCGGGCGATCCCGGCTACCGGATACCCCAGCGTACCTAAGGTCTGGCGGATATTCTCAGCTTCGATGAGCTCATCTTCGACAATGAAGATGGACGCCTGTGGCATGGAACAGTCTCCTATTTTCTCTATCCATTGAATGATTATTCATCCTGATAAATGTTATTCACAGATTAAAATATTCCGGCTGTGATCGACAGATTGGGAGTATTTTGCACAGGTTAACCGGGCGGGTATGAGGGGCCCGGACACTCCGGTCACGATTCGATCCCTTACTCCTGTGACAGGAACTGCTCAAAAATAACAGATCCCACCCCCGGCACGGACGGGAATTCTCAGGAGTCCGGCCTGAGCGGTCCCGGTTGTTCCTGAACCCGGCACACGAAAGAACCATCAATCAGGCACCATAGCAGGCGGGGTTTTTTCCAGGGGTTTTTTTCTGAGGGTTATGGTGAACGTTGTTCCCGGTGTACGATCAAGGGTAACTGTTCCGTCAACCTGGTCGATAAGACTGGAAACGAGGCGCATGCCCAGCGATGTGGTGTTCTTCCAGTCAAGATCTGCCGGCATGCCGATACCGTTGTCCTGGACAATGAGGGTTATCAGGCTCCCGGTATCCCCGCCATGGATGCTGATCACCCCTTCCCTCCCATCCGGGAAGGCATGTTTGAGGGCATTGGAGATGAGTTCGTTCATGAGCAGGCCAAGAGGAACTGCCGTATTGATATCAACCATAATCTCTCCCATGGCAAAATCCAGCAGAACCCTCCGGGAATCCGTACCATAAAAAGAGAAGAGCTGCGTTGCAAGGAACCGGGTATAATCCGCAAAATCGATACGGGACAGGCTCTCGGACCGGTAGAGTTTCTCATGGACCAGGGACATTGCCCGCACGCGGTTCTGCGTCTCGGACATGATCTGTTTTACTGAGGGATCTTCGGTCTGGCGCATCTGGAGGTTAACAAGGCTGATGATGATCTGGAGATTGTTTTTTACCCGGTGATGAACTTCCCGGAGGAGCAGGACCTTCTCATCCAGGGAGGCCTTTATGGATCGTTCATCCTCTTTCTGGCGGGTGATGTCGTGGGCGGCTACGATGATCCGGTCTTTTGTGCCTTCACTTCCCCGTATCACCGTGGCATGCACCGACAGGGGAGTGATATGACCGCTGGTATTCCGGATCTGGATAAAATTTTCGAGCCTGCCCGTCTGGAGAAGCACTGCTAACTTATCCTGGAGAGTTCCATCATCGAAAAGATAACTGAAATAGGGTGTGCCGATCAGCAGGTCTTTGGAGATGCCGGTCAGTAATTCACCCTGTACATTGACATCCTGGATAGTACCCATATCATCGAGGACTACGATGAGATCAGGGTTTGCCTCGATCACAGACCGGGTATAATCGAGCGCTGCCCGCACGTCGTTCTCGGCACGCTTGCGCTGGGCAATCTCTTCCTCCAGTAACCGGGTCCGGTCCTTTACAAGGGTTTCAAGGTTCTGGTTTATCCGGGCCAGTTCATCTTCTGCTTCCTTGAGACTGGAGATGTCCCGCAGGGACTCGATAGCACCGGTAATGTTTCCCTGAACATCGATCAACGGTGATGCGACAAGCGACAGGGTGATCCTGCGCCCGCTGCCGGGCTCTTTCATCTCAACCTGTGCTACTACGGTCTGTCCAATCGAGTGGATAGAGGTATAATTCATCCTGCCTGCATCCTGGTCCGGGTGGAGGACAAGATCGATGAGGAGCGGGCGCCGTTTCCCGCACTGCCAGAGGCTGTATTCATAGTCCCCTTTGCCGATAATATCAGCAGCAGCAATCCCGCTGAGCTGTTCGAGTGCCCGGTTCCATGCCAGCACATGACCATCCCGGTCAATGACAAACGTGGGGTCCGGCAGGAAACTGATGATATCTGCAAAGAGCTGCTGGGACTCGCGTAACTGCTGTTCCATCTGTTTGCGTTCAGAGAGATCGATAAAACTCTCGATAAGGAACGGGCGTTCGTTGATTGTTACGGGATTGGCCGATATAAGAATCGGAATCGTCTTCCCGTTTGCCCGGAGGAGGAACCGCTCGGAATTTTCAACCGCCAGTCCGAGATCCATGACCGGGCAGTTCCCCGCTTCAGAGGAGCAGATGAACGTGTGGCAGACCTTCCCGATGACCTCTTCACGTGAAGCACCGATCATTTTGAGTGCGGCCATATTGACATCAGCGATCATGTGGGTCCCGGCATCGATCATCATCAACCCGGTCTGCTGGTTATGGAAGATGATCCGGAACTGTTCCTCGCGGGACCGGATCGCTTCCTCTGCCCGTTTCCGGGCCACAATCTGCCACCAGCCCTGCATCAGGAGCTGCAGCTGCCGTATGTCGCTGTCATTATAATCCGATTCTTTATTCCCCACACCGGCAACGGCAACAATATGATCGCCATCAAAAACGGGAATGTTCATGTGCCGGACCAGGTGGACGTGCCCTTCTGGAATCCCCCGCTTGAACGGGTTTTCTGCAGCATAATCATTCGTTATTACGGGTTTATGCTGCCGGATTGCTTCGCCCCACAGCCCGGTCTTTTCTACCGGGTATACCAGGGGTTTGTCGATGAGGTTGCAGGAAGAATGGGCTGATTTCGACCAGTACTGCATGGTCATGACCGATTCATTCTCGTTCAGGGTGGCAAGGTACCCGATCTTACTGCCGGTCAGCCGTATCGCATCCTCAACAACGGTTGAAATGATCTCGGAATATGCACTCTGGCTCATCTGGCTGAGCGAGAGCAGGGACTCGATGCGCTGTTTCTCCAGCATCATCCGATCTTCGGCCTGTTTTCGCCCGGTGATATCCTGGAACGTTCCTGTCAGTCTGATGATCGTCCCACCACTCTTTACCGCATGTCCGATAGCCCGGGCCCAGAGATGCTTTCCTCCCGCACTGGTGAACGGGAGCTCAAGATCGAAAGATTCCCCCCGCTCTGTACAACGCTGTATCGCATCTATCATGCGAGAGCGACCAGGGAGATCATAAAAGTTGATGGCATTTGCAACCTCGAATGTGTCACCTTCAGGCACCTCATGGATCCGGTACGTTTCCCGGGTCCAGCGGACCTTATTTGTCCTGATATCGAGCTCCCATCCGCCCACCCGGGAGATCTCACTGACTGCATTGAGCTGGGTCTCGCTCTCCTGCAGGGCCCGGTCGGTGAGATCTTTCTGGACAGCCAGGGAGATGGCACCGCTCAGTCCCTCAAGGATGGCGTCCATCTGCGGCGTAATCGGGAAGCGGGCAAACAGGGCAAAAACCCCCAGCACATCACCATGGGGGGGTTTGAGCCGGTATCCGGAAAACGCTACGAGTCCGAGGTCCTTTGCCCATGCAGGATCATGGATGCGGGGATCATGTTCCACATCATTGGTAAGGAATTTTGGCTCGTCACCGGAGGCAATGCGCCCGATCTTGTAGGCCCCGAAGGGTACACGACGGTGGGCTTTACCATCGAGATGGGTGTATCTCCCTGAACTGGCTTTCAGGTGCAGGCATTTGTCATGGTACAGGCATGCATGTGGCCCTGTTTCAACAGAGGCATGCATGCAGCCGGTAGTGCACCGATCTCCCCCGTCGATCAGCCAGATCCTACAGAAATCTGCACCAAAGGTTTCGATCACACCATCCGTTACAATCTTTAATTTTTCGTTGAGCGGGACGGGAGAAAGTATTGATTCAAGGATCCGGTTCACCCCTTCCTGCCATAAATGGGCTTTGGCACGTTCATCTTCGGCACGTTTGCGCTCGGTGATATCTTCGGAAATGCCCAGCAGAAATTTCGTAGTCCCGTCGTCTCTCCGGATACAGACCTTCCGGGTATGAAGCAGACGCAGGCCTTTTCTGGCCGTCTGGATCGGTTCTTCGGGGATGTCGAGCATGCCAGCCTCTCCATCAAGCACTTCCCGGTCCTTCTCCATGAACTGGGCTGCCTGTTCGGGAGGGAAAAGATCCAGGTTGTTCTTACCGAGCAATGCCTTGCGGTCATACCCGAGGAGTTCCTCGCCGGCCCGGTTGAACAGAACAAATCGCAGATCTCTTGCTTCTTTAAGGAAGATCATGAGCGGGACATTTTCAACAACGGCATCGACAAGGCTCTTTGATTCCCGCATCGCCTCTTCTGCCACTTTGCGCTCGGTGATATCCTGGTTTGCACCAAAGGTCCGGATCACGTTTCCCTGCGCATCCATGACCGGGGCAAATCTGGCGAGGATGGTGCGGACTTCACCGTCACGCCTGATGATCCGGTGTTCCATCTGGCCCCGGTAGAGAGGGTCGGTTGCACCCAGTATTTCCTGGATCGCTCCTGCAACACCGGAAATATCCTCCGGGTAAACGAACTCGCGGGTATACGTTTCAGCCGACATCCGGTACCCCCCTTCCCGTTGAGCAGTAGTGCCATAGAAAGCATAGAACCGATCATCGAAGGTGAACATATCGGTCCCGACATCATACTCCCAGTTTACAATCCGGGCAAGGTCCAGGGCAGTGGCAAGCTGCATACTGCTCACCGTAAGTTGTTCTTCGATCCGCTTGTGACGGGTGATATCCCTCACCGATCCCTGGAATCCGATGGTATTGCCCGATGCATCTTTCCGGGTAACGGTGGTGATGAGAGTATGGATAAGAGTCCCGTCCTTTTTCCTGAGATCAACGGGATATTCAAACGAATAGCCATTTTTTTGTATGAAAAGGATATGCGCATCCCGGTCAAGGGGATTTGCATAGATGGCAGAGATGGAAGTCTTCATGAGCTCTTCCCTGCTCTCGTAACCGAACAGTTCGAGCGCAGCATCATTGAAATCCTCCCATCTGCCATCCACAGTCGTGATAAAAATACAATCCCTCGACGTGGTAAAAAAGGCCCGGTATTTCTCTTCGCTCTTTTGCAGAGCATCTTCCACAGTTTTACGTTTTGTGATGTCAAGGAAGGTGCCGATCAGTCCCCCAACCGATCCATCCGTATTGAGAAACGCAGCTTTGTAAAAGATCACATCGTGACGGGAACCATCCGCATACTGCACCTGCGTCTCATAATGCTGGGGAACGGGATTGGCAAATACCTGCTGATCGGCTTCTGTGTATCGGTCTGCAAGATTCTTTGGCGAGAGATCATAGGCGGTTTTTCCCACCAGATCCTTTAAGCTAATCCCGATATACTCTTCAAACGGGGGATTGCAGCCAAGGTATCTTCCTTCCGCATCCTTGAAAAAAACCGGTGTGGGAAGCGTATTTATCATGGAGGCAAGGAAGCGTGAACTTTCCAGGGCGCGTGACTCGGCTGATTTCTGGGCCGTGATGTCGTGCCCGATCGTGATGTAGCTGGTGATAGTTCCGTCATCATCCCTCAGTCCCCGGGTATTCCAGACAATGGACTTTCTGGTACCGTCTGCACAGCGGATCTCGGTCTCAAAATTCTCAAGGAATGTATCCCGCCCGATAATCTGCCGGATCTCCCCGGTAACTTTTTTCCGGTATTCGGTATCCGGGTAGAGCTGTTTCCAGACCGTTTTTTTCCCCAGGATCCCGCTCCTTTTGTACCCGCTTATAACCTCGGCTGCATCGTTCCAGACAAGGGGGGTGCCATCAGGTTCGAGCACCATAATCCAGACATTCGCATTGGCGATAATGTTCTCCTGGAACTGCTGCATCTTCCATAAGGAATCCTGCGCCCATTTTTCAGCAGTGATATCCTCGCCAAATCCAAGTATTCCGTTTGTCACCCCGTCCTCATCGTGCATTACGGTGTTATACCAGCGTATGATCTTTTCAGCGCCGGGACGGGTCAGTACCGGCATATCGAAGATCCGGTTTTGTTCAACCAGGCCGGCCATCATCTGTGAAAGGACCTGCTTTGCCCGTTGCCGTTCTCTCTCCGGCACAAAGACGTCAGCCCAGGATCTCCCGACCACTTCATCAGGCAGGCATTCAAGGATGCTGCCGCCTTTCGGGTTGAGGAAGGTTATCACACCGTCCCGGTCAAGGACCAGGATGATCGCCGGTGCGAGCGAGAGATAGCGGTCCCTGATCTCGGCAAACTGCTGGAGTGAGGTCCGGGTGGTTGCGAGACAATCGGAGAGATACGCAATGACTGCGGCAATGCCCACAAAGACCAGAAAGCGGTAAAATGCCCCGGTAATGAGATCCGGCTGGCCGGCATTGAAGATCAGGACAAGACCGAGATAGACCAGGGCAAGGAGCATGGCAAGAGCACACCCTTTCCAGCGGTAACGGTACGCGAGAAGAACTATGGGAAAATAATAGAGATGCATGAAGATGGTGGTGATCCCGTTCATCAGGCACCAGAGGGTTACGATGATGACTGCACCCGAAAGGGCAAGGATCAGTTCCCTCCACTGTCTTTCAGAGAATGTTAATGGGGGAAGTGCCATGGGTCTCATTTCTCACCCGGGAGTTCCTTTTCATGCAGCACCAGGGTAAAGAGGGTTCCCTTACTCTGGTCGAGTTCAACCGTCCCGTTCATCTGGTCGACAAGGGTGTTGACCAGCCGGAGTCCCAGCGAAGGGGCATTTCTCCAGTCCAGATCCGCAGGAATCCCGATACCCGTGTCCCGGAAGAGGACGTTTAACGTATGGTCTTCCTTGTGCACCCGGATAAAAATCTCCCCCCGGTTTCTGTCGGGGAATGCATATTTGAGCGAGTTTGAGATCAGTTCATTGAGGATAAGCCCGATGGGAATGGCTGCATCGATATCAACATAGATATCGCGGATCTCCAGCGTGAACTGGATCCCTCGTGCCTTGGCATCATAGAACTGGAAGAGGCCGGTGCCAAGAAACCGGATGTATTCGTGGAGACTGATATGGGCGATGTCTTCTGCCCGGTACAGTTTTTCATGAACGAGCGCCATTGCCTTGACCCGGTTCTGGCTCTCCCGGATTGCAGCAAGCGTCTGTTCATCCGTGATATACCGGGACTGGAGATTTAAGAGACTGGCAATTATCTGGAGATTGTTCTTGACCCGGTGATGGATCTCTTTTAAGAGCAAAACTTTCTCGTCATAGGATGCCTGGAGTTTTTTCTCGGCCCGGATGCGCTGGGCATTCTCTTCTTCCAGGGCTTCATTTGCCTTTGAGAGAGCTTCGGTCCGGTCCTTTACCCGCTCTTCAAGAACCGTGTTTAACGAACGTATCTCAGACTCCATGAGTTTGCGGTTGGTGATGTCGATATTGACACCGGTCAAACGCACCGGGGCTCCCGAGTCATCCGTTTCAACAATTTTTCCCCTGCCGAGAATCCATGTCCAGTTCCCCCCTTTTGTCAGGAACTGGTATTCGAACTCACAGAGCGGGCGTTTCTCCAGGATCTGCCTGCTGATATCGGTGAGGACCCGGTTCCGGTCATCGGGATGCATGCGTGCTGTCCATGTATCGTAGGTTGCCGGGAATTCACCGGGTTCGTAATCGAGCATGGTGTAGAACCGGTCAC
>JBAXDE010000019.1:0-12882 GCA_037141115.1 Methanomicrobiales archaeon
CGAACCCTAGTCCATATGTCTTATCTGTCTAAAACTGATCCAGAAATAGCAGATATCATCGAGAAAGAACGGCTTCGCCAGACCAATGGTCTCGAACTCATTGCATCGGAAAACCTCGTATCCCATGCGGTACTTGAGGCAATGGGCTCGATCATGACCAACAAATATGCCGAAGGCTACCCCGGCAAGAGGTACTACGGCGGCTGTGAATTCCATGATATGGCTGAGAACCTGGCCCGCGACCGGTTGAAGAAACTGTTCGGGGCAGAGCATGCCAATGTGCAGCCGCACTCCGGCACCCAGGCAAACATGGCGGTCTATTTTGCGACCATGAGCCTGGGAGATACCCTGATGAGCATGAAGCTCCAGCAGGGCGGTCACCTGTCCCATGGTTCACCTGTCAGCTTTACCGGCAAGTTCTACAAGGTTGCCCAGTACGGGGTTGACCCGGAGACCGAGACCATCGATTACGGTGCAGTCGAGGAACTGGCAAAGAAGGAAAAGCCAAAGATGCTCGTCTGCGGTGCATCCGCGTACCCCCGTACTATCGACTTCAAGGCATTCCAGTCGATTGCTGACGGCGTTGGTGCATACTGTATGGCCGATATCGCCCATATCGCCGGGCTCTGTGCAACGGGTGTCCACCCGAACTCAGTCGGCGTTGTGAACTTCACGACCACCACCACCCACAAGACCCTCCGGGGACCCCGTGGCGGCGCAATCATGTGCAACAGCGAGCACGCAGCAGCGATTGATAAGGCAATCTTCCCCGGTATGCAGGGCGGTCCGCTCATGCACACCATTGCAGCAAAGGCAGTCTGTTTCGAAGAAGCACTCAAACCTTCCTTCAAAGTCTACAGCCAGCAGGTAGTAAAGAACGCAAAGGTACTGGCAGAGACGTTGATGAACAACAGTCTCCGGCTCGTATCGGGCGGTACCGACAACCACCTGATGCTCCTCGACCTGACCGCACAGGGTATCACCGGTCTTGAAGCAGAAGTTGCACTCGGGAAAGCCGGTATCACCGTGAACAAGAACACGATTCCCAACGAGACCAAGAGCCCGTTTGTCACCAGCGGTCTCCGGGTCGGCACCCCCGCCGTCACCTCACGAGGCATGAAAGAGGCAGAGATGCGCAACATCGGCAACTGGATTGCAACCATTGTCAAGGATGTCCACAACGAAGCCGCAATCAAGGATATTCATGCAAAAGTCCATGCAATGTCGAGTAAATTCCCGATCTATCCGGAATAATCCCCTCATTTTTTAAGGAATTCTTATGGCCATAATCCTCGATGGAAAAAAGTGCTCGGAGATGCGTCTGGAACTACTCAAAGAGGAGATTTCAGATTCCGGGCTCTATCCCCACCTTGCTACGGTGATTGTGGGCAGCGACCCGGCTTCAAAGATGTACGTGCGGATGAAGCACCGTGCCTGCGAGCAGGTGGGAATCGGGTCCGTGGGCATTGAACTGCCCGAAGATTCGACCACGGAAAAGGTGCTCGAAGCAGTAACACGGTTGAACCGGGATGCCGATATTGACGGGATCCTTGTCCAGCTCCCCCTCCCGAAACAGGTGGACGCAGAACGTGTGATCGAAGCAATAAACCCGGAGAAAGATGTGGACGGGTATCACCCGGAGAACATGGGACTGCTCTTCTCGGGCAAACCCCGGTTTACCTCCTGCACACCCACGGGAATTATGACCCTCCTGAAAGAATACAAGATCCCCATCGCGGGTGCCCGTGCAGTTGTTGTCGGGCGCAGCATTGATGTTGGACGCCCCATGGCTGCGTTACTGCTCAATGCCGATGCAACGGTGACCATCTGCCACAGTAAGACAAAGAATCTGGCTGAAGAATTACAACGGGCAGACATTCTCGTTTCTGCGATCGGAAAAGCACACTTCATCCAGCCCAATATGGTAAAGCCGGGTGCAGTAGTCATCGATGTCGGTATCAATCAGCTCGACGGAAAACTGGTCGGGGACGTGGACTTTGCAAAAGTCAGTGAAACGGCATCCGCCATCACCCCGGTTCCGGGTGGCGTCGGGCCCATGACAATCGCAACCCTGATGGAGAACACCTACCGGGCAGCAAAGGTGAAGGCATGCAACAATGCATAATCAATAAAATTGCAATCGGCGGCGAAGCTCCTGTCAGGATTATGGGAGTTATCAACTGTAGTTATGAGTCATTTTATACCGACTCATACATCCCGACCAACGAGATCCACAAAAAAGCCGTGGAGATGATAGAGCAGGGGGCTGATCTCATCGATCTCGGTGCCCGTAGCACCGCCCCCAATGCCCAGGCAATCAGCGGGGCTGAGGAAGCCTCACGGATCGATGCAGCACTCAAAGAGCTCGATGGTACCGGCTTTACCATCTCGGTCGATACCATGAACCCGTGGGTACTCGATATCTGCCTCAAACATGGCATCCATGCGGCAAACGATATATCAGGCTTGTCATCACCGCTCTATGCAAAGAAGGTGGCCGATGCCGGGTTGCCAGCGATTCTGATGGCAGCCAATTACAACCCGGGAGATGCGGTCGGACTCGATGCAACGATGACGACGCTCCAGACCGTTGTTGAACGGTGTAAGACCGCGGGGATCGACAACTATGTACTCGATCCGGGGGTAGGGAACTGGAGCCCCCTGCGAACCTTCGATAATGACTGGGAACACTGCCAGGCATATGAACGTTTTTCTGAGTTTGGACGCCCGGTCCTTGCCGCAGTCTCGCGCAAGAGTTTTATCGGAAATCTCGTGAACCGGGAACCCCAGGACCGGCTTGCCGGTAGTCTGGCAGTCACGATGGTGCTGCTCCAGAAAGGGGCATCCATTGTGCGGACCCACGATGTTCCCCAGACCCGGGATCTCATCTCGGTCTATGAGCGGATGGTGAAGCGGTCGTGAACACCTCCTTTGAGGTGTTCGGGCTCTCTACCGGAATCATCCGCAGCGGCGACTCCATGGCAGAACGTGCAGCAGAAGCAGCAGACCGGCAATGCGGGGGTATCAGAGAGGGAGATATCCTGGTCTTTGCCGAGACTGCGGTTGCATCTGCTGAAGGAAATATCATCGACCTCGCCACAATCACCCCTTCTCTACGGGCTGGGGAACTGGGAAAACAATACCAGATGGATCCCCGCACAGCAGAAGTCGTACTGCGGGAGAGCGACTCGATTGTTGGCGGCATACCCGGCTTCCTGTTATGCATGAAAGCCGGCACCCTGCTGCCCAATGCCGGTGTCGATGCATCCAATGCGCCCCCGGGATGCGTAACACCGCTTCCCAAAAACCCTGACGGAAGTGCCCGTGCCATCAAAACTTTTTTCGAACGCAGGTATGGCGTAAAAGTGGGCGTTATCATCGCGGACAGCCGGACCCACGCGATGCGCCTCGGGTGCAGCGGGGTTGCGATCGGCTGTGCGGGAATTACCGCGGTCATCGATGACCGGGGCAGGAGCGATCTCTTCGGACGCAAACTCGAAGTCACAAAGAGGGCAGTGGGGGACAACATTGTCTCTGCTGCCGAACTGGTGATGGGCGAGGCAGATGAGTGCACTCCGGTAGCGATCATTCGGGGTATCGGGCTTCCCATTGGGGATCAGGTGGGTATCGATACCATAGCCGCAGACGAGTGCCTGTTCATGGGTGTGTTTGCCAAAAGCCGGATTCAAGAATAAGTCCGGTTCCCACAAACCCATTATCGGCCTGAATTTTTGTTACTTCCCTCAAGGATAGTAAGGGCATTATTGCATAGAATACCCTATACGTGAGTCAGCAGAAAAGCAGGGATATTCAGACCGCCTCTCGATCCCGGCCATTGATTTTACCTACGCATATCTGGTGAATACCTCGGATACAACCACGCAACCGGGTACTTCGGTCCCGGATACCAGCCCCCCGGAAACAGGTATGCCCTACAAGTGGGTGGCCCTCTCGAATACTACAATTGCCACGTTCATGGCCACGGTCAACGGGAGCATTATCCTGATCTCCCTGCCGGCCATCTTCAACGGTATCAGTATCAACCCGCTCACCTCATTCCAGTACCTTCTCTTGATGCTGATGGGGTATGGGGTGGTCACGGCAACCCTCCTGCTCAGTTTTGGCCGGCTCTCCGATATGTACGGGAGGGTCCGGCTCTACAATATCGGGTTTGCCATATTCACCGCAGGATCCATCCTGCTCTTTCTCACCCCCAATACCGGGGATGCCGGCGCCATCGAATTGATCGTCTTCCGGCTCATCCAGGGAGTCGGGGCGGCATTCATATTCTCGAACAGTGCTGCGATCCTCACCGATGCCTTCCCGCCGGATGAGCGTGGCAAGGCCCTTGGCCTCAACATGGTCGCTGCGCTTTCGGGCCAGTTCATCGGCCTGTTGATCGGGGGAATCCTTGCAGTCTACAACTGGCGTTATGTCTTTCTCATCAGTGTCCCGTTCGGCGTGATCGGCACCATCTGGGCGTTCATGAAACTCAGGGAACCGGCCTACCCGAAGAAGACCCGTAAGATTGATGTCTGGGGCAACGTGACCTTTGTCGGGGGCCTGACGATCTTCCTTGTCGGGATCACCTATGCCCTGGTCCCGTACGGGAACGATGCCATGGGCTGGATGAACCCGTGGGTCATCGCATCGATGGCCGGCGGTCTCCTGCTGCTCATCGCATTTCCCTTTGTGGAGAAGCACGTCGAGGACCCGATGTTCTCCATCGACCTCTTCCGGATCCGGAACTTTGCGTACGGCAATGCAGCCGGTTTCCTCTCCGCAATCGCCCGGGGAGGCGTGATGATCATTCTCATCATGCTCCTGCAGGGGATCTGGCTCCCGCTGCATGGCTACAGCTTTGAGTCCACCCCATTCTGGGCCGGGGTGTACATGCTCCCCTGACCATCGGGTTTGTGATCATGGGGCCGGTCTCGGGCCTCTTCTCGGACAAGTATGGTGCACGCTGGATCAGCACCCTCGGGATGCCCTGGTGGCCCTCTCGTTTGTCATCCTTGCCCTGCTGCCCTATGACTTCGATTACCTGCCCTTTGCCATTGCCCTGCTCATCATGGGCATAGGAAACGGCATGTTCGCTTCGCCAAACTCCGCAGCGATCATGAATTCCGTACCTCCGGGTGATCGCGGGGTTGCTTCCGGCATGATGTCAACCCTGATGAACTCGGGGATGGTGATCAGCATGGGGATGTTCTTTACGATTATCGTCGTTGGCCTGACAAAAGAGTTCCCCGCAGCCCTCTCAACTGCCCTCACGAACGCAGGAGTGCCTCAGATCATACCCGCGATGAGCAACATCCCCCCAACGGGAGCACTCTTCGCCGCGTTCCTTGGCTACAACCCGGTGCAGATGATCCTGGCCGGGATGCCACTCACCATGACAGCAACAATCTCTCCGGCCACCATGGCCCTCCTGACCGGAGTAACATGGTTCCCGACAACCCTTGCCCACGCATTCATGCCATCCCTGGCCTCTACATTCATCATCGGTGCCATCCTCTCGCTCATTGCAGCAGGGCTCTGCACACAGGGTGGAGAAAAATACGTGCATGAGATTCACGCACCCACACCAGAGGAACCAAAGAACGAGAGCGGCATGCAGGAAAAATCCGGAGACAGGATAAAATAAACGCAGAACGGATATACACGAGGCAAAAGACATGAAGAATCAGTTATTTGGGAAGATCCTGGTTGCAACCGACGGATCGGAAAGAAACAAGGCTGCTGTGGAAGAAGCCCTCCAGATCGGCCGCGTATGCGGTTCAGCCGTTGTTGCGGCCTACGTGATGGATGTAAGTATGTTCGAATCCGCATCACCTGACGTTGTAGTAATACGCGATACCTGGACAGTAATCCAGAGGGAGGCAGATGCAGCGCTTGAACGCATCCGTAAGGTGGCAGAAGGAGTCAACCTGGAAACAGTCATTCTCGAAGGCAAACCGGCTGCCGAGATCGGGAAGTTTGCTGCAGAAAACAAGATCGATCTCATCGTTATCGGAACCAAGGGTAAACGCGGTTTTGAACGGCTGCTTCTTGGCAGTGTTGCAGAAAAGGTCGTGCAATTAGCACCCTGTAAAGTCCTTGTCGTAAAGTGACGGGCTTAAAAGCGTAAACGACACTGGACAGTTCCCCCCTGTCGCTTTTTTTAGGTCTGCGTTCTTGCATTAACTACGTTATGCAAAACATTATTTAAAAGAATTAAAAAACGGACACACTTACGGGATATGCGCAACCAGTATACCGGGGCTCACCGGTGAATCAGCCCAAGTGTTTCGAGAGCCTGCCGGGCAGCGGCCTGCTCTGCCAGCGGCTTGCTCTCCCCGGTTCCTTCTCCCAGAAAACTATCCAAGTAAAAAACCTGGCAGGTGAAGACCGGTTTGTGGTCAGGACCAGTCTTCTTTGTCTCCCGGTATTCGGGGACTTTGGACCGGTCCATCTTCTGGAAATATTCCTGTAAGATACCTTTTGCATTCTGGCCCGGGTTGTAACTTTTGAGCGCATCTTCCATCATTGCGTTCACAAAATAGACCACATCATCAAGCCCGACTTCACAGTACAGGGCACCAATGAACGCTTCAAACGCTCCCCCGGTGACCCGTTCACCATAGGTTTTCTGTTCCCCGATTGCATGGGGGATAAGACGCGAAAAGGCCTGGTTACCATACTGGTGCGTCAGTACATTAAGAGCACGGTTCGAGACAACACTGCTTAAAATCTTGGTCATCTCCCCTTCATTGAGCAATGCATCGCGCTGGGTAAACAGTGACTGGGCGATGATCAGGTTCAGGACACGGTCACCAAGGAACTCATACCGCTGCCAGTCCTCTTTTGTTATATCCCACCGGTCAGTGCCCGGCATGCCATAGGCTGCATTGAAACGGGTGACAAAAGTATTGATAATACGGTTAACATCAGGGTCGGGACAATAAAGAAGTTCAATTAATGAATGCCCGGACTGCCTGTTCATGCAGAAGATTTTATTGAGCGGTTGGATATAACTATCGCTTTCGCTCGACCCCGACCCGGCCCTTATCAACAACCAGAGAGATTCCCAGACTCTCAAGATATTCCCTGCTCTTGCCGGTGCCGTGAATCAGCAGCTCTGCCAGATCCTCTTTCTCATCGATATCCGTATGGAGCCGGAACGAGTCTATCACTTCGCAGGAGAGGCCTTCATCCTGTGCAATCTTCATGTGCTTTAAAAAGCTCATGCCGTAATAATCGAAATGGAACTTCTTGGTGTCTTTGATAAAGATCACATTCGTGCCCCCGCCACGCCCGGGCACAATTGCCATGTCACTTGCAGTAGCAGTGACCCGCTGGATGGACTGGCGATCGGCCAGAGGAAGATCTGCCATGAGGATGAGAAGCGGACCTGCGCAATCCGGCAGGATCTGGTTGAGCGAGCCGCTGAGATCCGCGTCTTTGATGGTGATCTGGACATCTTCACTGTCATAGAGTTCAGTGCTGACTATCACCGGGGTGCAGAGTGCATCAATGATAGTGGTGATAACATCCTGCAGCATGGCACGGGCAAATGCCTCGCGTTCTGCCTGGTCGAGGATACAGGACAGGCGGGTCTTCGGATTTATGGGTTTATAGGGGATGAGAGCGTGCGGGCACATTGCGTACCGATGTACGCCGGGCAGGGAAAAAAAGGTACTCATATGCTTTTTTCCCAACAGGAAATTCCGCAGGTTTAACATCCCGGCTGCCGATATTTCCGGAATGGATGATTGCGGATTTACCGTAAAGAAGATGCCTGCGAAGATCATCATGGGCATCAAACGCCGGACATCAAATGCTGATGGCAGGAGTGTAGCAGACATTCCCGCCTGCTGGCAGGATTTTCTCTCGCAGAACGTGGCCGCAAAGATCCCCAACCGTGCAAAGACACCCGCATTTTTTGCGGTTTATTCTGAATACGAGAGTGACTGGACGGGTGAATATGCCTTCATGATCGGGAGTGAAGTTACAAAGGCCGACAAGATACCCGATGGGCTCGCAGTCACCCGGATTCCTGCCCAGACCTATGCTGTCTTTAAGGCTGCCGGACCTATGCCGGATGCGCTTCTCGCAGTCTGGATGTCTGTCTGGGGGACGAACCTTCCGCGTACCTATACCTGTGATTTCGAATGGTACGATGCCCGGTTCACCCGCCCGGAGAACAAGGAGATCGATGTCTACGTTGCGATCAATCCCGAACAACTGGAAAAACTCCAGCAGTAACTTTTTTCGGACATCTCCCGCAACGTAAAAGAGTTCCGTCAACAGAACCTGCCTGATACAAAGGCTCTCGGATGTCACCGGAACATCTAAGACAGTCAGTAAATGGTAAGTCTTTCCTTCAGTTACCGTTGCCATCCGCACCCGGGCATAACTAGAAGATCTGTCAGGAGTGGTATGATTATCTGGTCTCTGACCTAAGTCTGTACAATGAAGCGACAACAGATCCGTACTGCCATCCTGATATTCTCATTTATCCTCATGTCGGTAACCTTTGCCTACACATCACCGGTCGTCATGATGATGGGGCTGTCACAAGGCGTGATCGCAGCAGGACTCATCTTCTGGATTGCAAATTTCGTTCTTGCCTTCATCTTTGGCAGGGCATTCTGCGGCTATGCCTGTCCCTCCGGGGCAGAGCAGATGATCGTTGACCGGACCGTGAGACTCGACCTCAGGCCGGTTCCCCATCTGCGCAACCTCAAGTACCTGTTCGCAATCCTCTGGGTAGGTGGCGCAGTCCTGTTGGCAATCGGTGCCGGGAGCCTCGTCATCAACCCACTATTCCAGCTGGGCAATGGTATGCCCCCCTGGCCAGCTGCTGCGTATGTTGTCTTTTACGCAATCATCTTTGTTGTCTTCGCCCTTGCCATGGTACTGGGACGAAGGGGTATGTGCAGTTATCTCTGCCCGATGTCTGTGGTCTTCATGACCACAACAAAACTCAAGGATCTGCTCAGGATTCCCTCACTCCACCTTGAGACACAACCGGATGATTGTATCCACTGTAAAAAATGTACTACCTCCTGCCCGATGAGCCTGAACGTTGAGGAGATGGTAACCGGTAACCGGATACAGAATCCGGAATGTATCCTCTGCGGGAGTTGCGTGGATACCTGTCCAAAAAACGTGATTCGCTTTGCGTGGCTGTGGAAAAAATAATTTTTATCGGGTATTACTAAAGTCCCCGTTCCGGGGCATCCCCACCCTTCCGTAAATGATCCTGGGGGATATGAATCTCAAACCGGCTCCCTTTTCCCGGCACACCATTCTCTTCAATGGTCATGCCGGTGAACAGCAGGATCTCCCTGGCCAGAAATAACCCCCAGCCGGTCCCTTTTCCAAAACCACGCTCGAATATTTTGGCCTTGTTCTCCACGGGAATGCCAATTCCATCATCTTCCACAACCAGCACGGCTGCGGTATCATTGTAAATTATGAATATGCGGATTTCTGTGGCAGAACCGCTGTGACGCAGGGTGTTTCCAAACAGGTTTGTAAAGACCAGTTCTAAAAGAGCATCGGCATACACCGAGGCACCCCCGGTCTGGTCGGTGACCCGTATTGCTTTGAGATCCGCATCCTCAACTGCCCGGAATATCACATTCTTCAGCACCTGCCAGCGGGGAGGTTCAATACCAATATTCTGATAATCCTTGGCAAATCTGAACTGACGGCGAATCTTATCAATGGATAACTTCTCCTTTTCGATAAACGACCGTTGTTTCGGGTCTTCCACCATCATGCCGAGAAGTTCATTGTAACCGACAATCGCTGTCAGCTGGTTGAGCACATCGTGCCGGGTGATGCTCCCGACAATCTGGAGTTTCTTTAACGCAAACTCCAGGGATTTTTTCAGTTCGGCCGGAGTTGGTTCGGTAAAGGTACTTTCACCATCATTGCCTGCAACTGCTTCTTTGGGGTTACCAGCTTCATTCACTCGTTCAGACATTCCTGCTCCAGCGATATTGAGGGGGATCGGCTGTATATCCAGTATTGATTTCTTTGAACGGTGCAGTACTTTATGTTTGCCATTGCATCTCTTCCCAGGGACTTCGGATAAAGGTAATGGGCATTACCTTTCAATAGGTAATAAAGAGAACTTTGTCTATGCAGCACCGGGTCATCACCTTCTCAAAAAACGTCTTTTTACCGCTGACTACCGTCTGCCGGAACCGGTGCGGTTACTGTTCTTTCTGGACTCCGGTCAGGGAGGGATGCCTCATGAAACAGAACGATGTGGAAAAGACTCTTCGTAAGGGCGCCGCGATGGGATGTACAGAAGCCCTCTTCACGTTTGGTGAGCGCCCGGAAGGACAGCCCGGGTTTATGAAATATCTCACACCACTGGGCTATACCACCATTCTGGAGTACTGCGAGGCGATGTGCAGGAAGAGCATCGAATACGGGGTCCTGCCGCATACGAATGCCGGGATACTCACATTCGATGAGATGGAGCAGCTGCGCTGCGTAAATGCCAGTATGGGACTCATGCTCGAAACCACTGCGCGGATCCCGGCTCATGCTACCTCAAAGGGCAAGGAACCGGAGGTCCGGCTAGCAATGATGGAAGATGCCGGCAGACTAAAAATCCCGTTCACCACCGGCCTGCTTCTTGGTATTGGCGAGACCATGGCAGACCGGGAAGAGTCCCTCTGGGCGATCCGGGATATCCACCGGAAGTATAAGCACATCCAGGAGATCATCATCCAGAACTTCTGCCCCAAACCCGGTACCGCCATGGCAAACCAACCGGTCCCCACAACCGATGAAATATGCACAACGATCCAGATGGCACGCGAGATCCTGCCCCGGGATATCGCAATCCAGATCCCCCCCAACCTGATCGATGCCACGTTGCTCATCCCCTGCGGGGTGGATGATCTCGGCGGCGTCTCTCCGCTCACCATCGATTACGTAAACCCCGAACACCCTTGGCCGGCGTTCGAGGAACTCAAAACCATTGCCGGAGAGGCCGAACTTAAGGAACGACTCTGCATCTACCCGCAGTATATTGAGCGGGGCTGGTACCATCCCACCTTGCAACCTCTAATAAACCGGCTCGCACAAACAATTAAGCAAAGGAGCAGTGGACCGTGAAGCAAAAAAAACTCCTGTACGCCGGCAAGGCAAAATCGGCATTCCGTACTGATGAGGATGGGAAACTCATTGTTGAGTTCCGTGACGACATCACCGCATTTGATGGCGGAAAGAAAGATGTACTCAAGAACAAGGGGAGTTACAATGCGGAAGTCTCGGCATTCCTCTTTGAATACCTGGCGAAAAATGGCGTGAAGACCCATTTTGTCAGCATGATCGATCCCCGCCACATGGTTGTGCGCGAACTCCAGATGATCCCGCTCGAAGTGATCGTGCGAAACGTTGCCGCCGGTTCGATTGTGCGGAATTACCCGTTCAAAGAAGGGACAAAACTCGATCCCCCTGTTATCGTAATCGATTACAAGGACGATTCCCGGCATGATCCCATGCTCAATGACGACCTTATTGTCGCCCTCGGACTTGCCACACCGGCTGAGCTTAAGAAGATCAAAAAGGTGGCCCTGGAGATAAACCGGCTCCTCTTTGACCTGATGGCAGCGCAGGGCATCACCCTTGTGGACTTCAAGATCGAGTTCGGCAGGCAGGGAAAAACCATCTGCCTTGGCGATGAGATCAGCATGGACTCAATGCGGCTCTGGGACAAGAAGAGCGGTGAGTCACTGGACAAGGATGTGTACCGCTTTGAGAAAGGCGATGTGATGGCCACGTACAACCGTGTGGCACAGCGAATCACAAAGTCAGCAAAGAAGCAGTAAGGAGAGCGAGATACCTGAATGTTGTTGACCCTCACCGGTCAACCACGCGCGTGAGATGAAAGAGATAATGCGCCTGCCCGGGTAATTCATCCTGGACGGACATGAGGGTGGATACCCGGACAGGGAAACATTTCCGCTCTTCTGATCCCGGGTCCCCAATAAAAAAAGAGCGCAAAGACTAACGTCTCGCGTACATAATTATCGAAACAGCTAATTAGGACAGTCAGATACCATGACAGACGAAAGTGCAGAACAGGCAGATATGCTCAAATGGGCAAAAGGTTATGCGCATAAAAACGGCTGGACGCTCAATACCGATGAGAAGCAGCTCATGACCGTGATCAAGGGACTGGTGCGCAACAAGACAAAGTTCGGCCGGCCATACTGCCCCTGCCGCATCCGGAGCGGCGATGAGGAGAAGGACCGGGCAATCGAATGTCCCTGCATATTCCATAAAGAAGAAGTTGCAAAACAGGGGCACTGCCACTGCCACCTGTACTTTAAAGAACCCTGATTTTTTTATTTTCCTGATATTGGCCGTTATGACCGAACAGTGCAGATCCGGTTCCCATGCAGCGACCCGGGCAGGTTTTCTCCCGATGACCGGTGACACCCCCCGGGCGCTTATTCTCGGCAGTTTTCCCAGTATAAAATCTCTTGAACACTGCGAGTATTATGGCAACCCGCAGAACCATTTCTGGAAGATCATGGACGCACTCTTCGCCATTGATCACCGGCTCCCATACCAGGAACGGATCACCTGCCTGACCGGTCACCATATCGCACTCTGGGACGTCGTCTCGACCTGTATAAGAAAAGGCAGTGCGGATGAGGAGATCAGGGAACCGGTCTTCAATGATATCAGCGGTTTCCTCACCACTTACCCCACAGTGCAACTCATCGTCCTCAACGGGACTGCTGCCGGCCTGTACTACCGCAGGATGAATCTGACCCCGGCCATTGCATACCAGATCCTCCCGTCAACGAGCCCGGCAAACGCCCGGTATACCCTTGCAGAAAAAGTGAGTGCATGGGAGATTGT
>JBAXDE010000020.1:0-12751 GCA_037141115.1 Methanomicrobiales archaeon
GAAGATTCTACACTAAAAAAGGATTCCAAGGCATGATATAGATAGTTACAAAAAAGGAATGGATCACTGATGGTTACGCACGTTCGGGCGCGGTGCCAGTGTCGTAGCAAACTGGAGCAGGGCATCCATACTCTGTTGCTTATCCTTTGCAGAAACTTTACGGACTTCAGAGGGGCCGAACTGGCTGGTAAAGGCATCCGGGTTCGCCCCGTCCCCGTCACACTTGTTCAGGAAGACAACAAAGGGCACCTTTGCACTGTGCAGAGAATCGGAAAGATGGCGGGTGAATTCATCGAGTGGGCTTGTTACATCCACAAGAAGGATTACCCCGTCCATGCCTTTTGCTATGATCTCCCGGGCAAACTCGAACCTCTCCTGACCGGGGGTACCGTAGATATGGATCCGGCATGCGTTATTCTTGATACGGCCGAAGTCGAGTGCAACCGTTGTTGTGCCACCGGCACAGTTCGCCTCGACATGCTTTGACTCGGGATCCAGCGTTTTGATCAGGGTGGTCTTGCCCGCCCCGAATGCCCCAAAGATGACAATTTTCAGTTTACTCTCATCTGCCATTGTCATACTGTTGGGCGGATGGCATGTTTACCATTTCGGTAAATATGAGGGACAATTACGTCTAAAAATGTATAAAAAAATGGGGACTGTGGGTAAATTTTGAAGATTATGCCGATAGGTAATCTGCCGGGGTTGGCATCTGCTCTTTTAATCCCTTGCGCTTGCGGATTGCCACTACAACTTCCTTGACCATGTTGTTGGGCACGAGTTCGAATCCTGCAAACTCCGTGTTCCACATGGCACGGCCTTCAGTTGCTGAGCGAATATCACCTGCAAACCCGAAGAGCTCGGCAACCGGTGCCTTGCCAATGACGGTGATTGTGTCACCCTCGCTCTGCATGTCAAAGACCTGACCGCGCCGTCCCTGGATCTGGGAAGTTGCTGCTCCCATCTGGTCCATCGGGACGGTGATCTGGATCCTCTGGACGGGTTCAAGAAGTGAGTCGCCGGCGATTAACATACCTGCCTTGATGGCACTGCGCACGGCAGGGATAACCTGTGCCGGGCCACGGTGAATGGCATCTTCGTGCAGCTTGACATCGACGAGTGTCATCTTGAGGTTCTGGACCGGCTCATCTGCAAGGGGACCCCCGGCAAGTGCCTCGTGGATACCTTCGATGATCAGTTCCATAGTCTCATTGAGGTACTGGACACCCTTGGTCCGGTCAATGAGCATGTTGGTGGCCTTGATGTCCTTGATGCTCTTGGCGTCATCCTTTGACATACCCACTTTCATGAGGATGTCACGGCGCTCGAGCATTGGCTGGTTCATCGAGACTTCGCCTTTCTTGATCAGGGCGACGATCTCATCAGGCAGAATTTCGAGGTCGAAATAGAACCGGTTATGACGGTTCGGGGACTTCCCCTCAACA
The DNA here is from genome assembly GCA_037141115.1 of Methanomicrobiales archaeon. Lineage (GTDB taxonomy): Archaea > Halobacteriota > Methanomicrobia > Methanomicrobiales > Methanospirillaceae > Methanoregula. The sequence goes on from JBAXDE010000020.1 coordinate 1,446, forward strand.
CCCTCAATCTTCTGGGTTACCGTCTCCCGGTAAACCACGATTGGCTCTGAGGTGAGGATCTCGACACCCTTGTCTCGCTTGATACGCCCGGTAACGATCTCAAGGTGCAGTTCGCCCATACCAGAGATCAAATGCTCGCCGGTCTCTTCGTTGATGGTGATGATCAGCGTTGGGTCTTCCTTTGCAACCTGCCGGAGCACTTCAACGAGCTTGGGGAGATCCTTCATGTTCTTTGCCTCGACGGCAACGGTCATGACTGGTTCCGAGTAGTGCTTGAGTGACTCAAATGGCGTGATTTCCATGAGTGAGGTAACGGTCGAGCCGACCATTGCGTCCCTAAGGCCGGTAACTGCGGCGATATTTCCGCCGACAATCTCTTCGACTTCAACACGCTTCGGGCCCATGAAGATACCGACCTGCTGGAGCCGGTTCTCTTTCATTGCGGAACCCATAACGTAAAGGCTGTCACCGCGCCGGATGCGTCCCGAGAAGAGACGTCCGGTTGCGACTTCCCCTGCATGGGGATCAAACGAGATGTCGGTAACCATCAGGGAAACCGGACCGTTCGGGTCGCAGGTGATCATGGCCTTGCCTTCCTTTGACTCCTTGTCCCCATGCCAGATGACCGGGATACGACGTTTCTGTGCGTCGATTGGGTTGGGGAGATGGTTTACTACCATATCGAGAAGAACGTCAGAGAGTGGGCTGTTCTTGGCCAGGTACTTCATGTCGCCTGCACGGCATTTGTTGAACACGTCTTTGAATGAGACACCGCTCTTCTTCATGTACGGAATGGAGACTGCCCAGTTGTAGAGTGCTGAGCCGAAGGCAACAGTACCCAATCCTGCATCCAGTTTCCAGCCACGGTTATAGGCTTCTTCGTTCATACCCTTGATCAGCTTGTTGACCTTGTCGATCACTTTGCCAAGCCGGATCTGCATCTCCATCTCGTCGACCTTAATCTCGTTAACGAGACGGTCAACTTTGTTGATGAAGAGAACGGGACGGACTCCCTCTTTGAGGGCCTGCCGGAGCACGGTCTCGGTCTGGGGCATGGTGCCCTCGACTGCGTCCACGAGGACAACCGCTCCGTCGACCGCACGCATTGCACGGGTGACGTCGCCACCGAAGTCAACGTGACCGGGCGTATCGATCATGTTGATTAGGTAATCCTGACCTTCGTACTCATGCACCATTGAGACGTTGGATGCGTCAATAGTGATACCACGGGCCTGCTCTTCTGGATCTGAGTCCATGAAGAGCTGCTTTCCAGCAAGTTCCTCAGAGATGATGCCTGCACCTGAAAGCAGGTTGTCAGAAAGAGTCGTCTTGCCGTGGTCAATGTGTGCCACAATACCGATGTTCCGAATGTGCTTCGGTTCCTTCATGAGCTCAGTTACGCGCTCGACTGATTTTTTGCCTCGGACCATGAAAATTACCTCAAAAAAAGATGTTTAACGGGCGGATTTTGCAATGCGCTCGCGTTCTTCCTTTTTCCCTACCGAAAAACACTTCATGTCGCCCTTTGAGGCGGCGATGAGTTCATCGGCGAGAACTGCACTTGCACTCTTCTTGCTCGTGCTGGATCCTTTCAGAGTTGCTTCTGCAAGGAAACCAATGGCAGTATCGACACGGCGCATGGGGGCAGTGTCAACCGACTTCGGGACGTTGATACCACCGTATTTCAGGCGGACGGTTTCTTCCCGGGGACCGGCGTTGGCAATTGCCTCAACCAGAACTTCGATGGGGTTGCGCTTGGTCTTCTTGTTGATGATCTCAAACGCATCCCGCACGATCCGGATTGCCAGCTGCTTCTTTCCGGTATTATTCTCGGTCTGCATGAGGCGGTTGATCAACCGCTCGACAATCATCATGTTGCTCTTGCCAAATTCCTGGCGGGAGAACTTGCCGCAGGAATGGGGGATGATCTGGGCGGTGAGAGTCACATAGCGTATAAGGCTGGGGTCGGTAACTTTGACTTCGACAACGTCCCATTTGTTGAACAGCAGTTTCTGTCCTGCGCTCTTTGCTTCGGTTTCAGTCATCTCAATCACCTGCGCGGCTTCTCTTTCCTGCCAATGACCATTTCGTGGAGGCAGACATTATTCACTTTGGTAACAACGTACCGGACCCCGGGGATATCTCCCATGGACCGGCCGAGACGACCGCCAATGCCTTCAATCTCAACTTCGTCGTGTTCATCGATGAAGTTGATTGCACCGTCGCCTACCGCAAACGCGGTGACCTGGCGTCCGTTCTTGATCAACTGCACGCGCACGCACTTCCGGATAGCTGAGTTGGGCTGTTTTGCCTCAACACCGACTTTCTCCAGCACGATACCTCTTGCCTGCGGAGCACCCTCACACGGGTCTGACTTCACATCAAGATTGAGCTCACGGCGGGCGTAGTTCTTGTCTGCCCACCGGAACTTATTTGAGTCCCGAACCATCTTTCTGGCTGCAAATTTACCCTGTCCCATTAAATAACCTCATTTTAGTTGTTTTTGTGGTTATCGATAACCCACACTGAGATATATACAATCGCGGGGTTCCGATTTATAAATTGTGGCCCTCTACCTGACTGTCTTATACTATTATCCCTCACTCGTAATAATATTATATCCTGCAAGGCCAATGATATGCGATGAAAGTCGGGATCTATAAAGAGGTGCAGATCGATACCAGCCACCGTCTGCTCCATTACAAGGGGAAGTGCGCCAACCTTCATGGGCACCGGTGGAAGATTGAAGTCTGGATGGAAGGGGAGCCGGACCCGGCAACGCAAATCCTGATTGATTATAGTTTGATCAAACAGGTGATTAACAAGTATGATCACCAGATCATCCTGAACCGCGATGACCCGATGGTTCCCCGCATTGAGGAGTTCCACCCGGTTATCACAACCCCCGGGGAGCCAACCAGTGAACTGATGGCGGTCCTTATCCGGGATGATCTCACTGCGGTCTGCCGGGATCAGGGAATAAAGGCAAAAGTAACCAAGATACGTGTCTGGGAATCTCCCACAGCCTGCGCCGAGCTAACCTGAATGAAGGTCATTGAAATCTTCAGGAGCCTCCAGGGAGAGGGCAAAAACCAGGGCAAAGTCTGCCTCTTCCTCCGGCTTGCCGGCTGCAACCTGAACTGCCACTGGTGCGATACTGAGTATGCCCGTTCGGGTGGCAGGGAGATGAGCTCAGAAGAGATCCATGAGCAAATATGGCGTATCAATCCTCCATATATTTGCATTACGGGTGGCGAACCTCTCATGCAGGCTGCAGAACTCGAACCATTGCTCGTATCGCTGCACAAGCGGGGCGCGCAGATTGATATCGAAACGAACGGTACCTATCCGTTTACTCGATTACAACCGTATGCATCGATCTGTATGGATGTGAAATGCCCGTCATCCGGAGAACAGAGCAACCTGTCGCTGCTCGATACCATTCGTCCACAGGACAGCGTAAAGTTTGTTCTCAAGGATGAAACCGATTGCCGGTATGCTCAGGAAATCATAGCAACGCACCGGATTGCCGGAGAAATTTTCGTCACCCCGGTTGCTGGCAGCGATTACGCCACTATTGCACAATTCATACTGGCCAATAACCTGCCTGTCAGGTTCCAGTTGCAACTGCACAAGATCATTGGTGTGAAATGAAAGCAGTATGTTTACTTTCCGGCGGCATGGATTCATCCACGCTTGCATACCTGGCAAAGAGCGAAGGATATGATATCTGCGCCCTGCACCTGAACTACTGGCAGCGGACGGAATCCAAAGAACTGGCCTGCGCACAGAAGATAGCCTCCCTGCTCAATGCAAAAGATTTCATTGCGGTCAATGTCGGTTATTTTTCCCAGTTTGGAGAGAGCAGTCTCACGGATTCAAAAATTGCCGTTGAGGAATTTGATGCGTCCCGGGCACATGTTCCCAATACCTACGTGCCATTCCGGAATGCCAATCTTCTCTCGATTGCAACCAGTTTTGCCGAGGCAAAAAAGGCTGATGCGATCTTCATCGGAGTCCAGTCGCTCGATTACAGTGGCTACCCGGACTGCCGCCCGAAGTTTATCGAGGCGTTCCAGCGCGTGATCGATCTGGGTACAAAGGATACGACCACGATAGTTCTGAAAACGCCCTTTATCCGGATGACCAAGACAGACATCTTACGCACGGGTATGAAACTGGGGGTTCCGTACGAGCACACGTGGTCCTGTTACCAGAATGAAGAGAAAGCCTGCGGTACCTGCGGGTCATGCCATTTCCGGAAGGAAGCTTTTGCCGCGGTCGGAAATCAGGACCCGATTCCCTACGAGGGATGAATGGAGATCTTCCGCGGCAGGCGCCTCTGGATAGAGAGCCGCATGATCCGGCTCCCGAACGGGATTGAGAAAGAGCGGGTGATTGTACACCCGAACAATGCTGTAGCAATTCTTCCCATAGCAGGGGAGCGATGCAAACTGCTCAAACAATACCGGTATGCCATCGACCAGTACATCTTCGAGGCTCCTGCGGGAACAATGGAGGATGGGGAAGGCCCCCTGCAGACAGCGCACCGGGAACTGATTGAAGAGACCGGTTTTGCAGCGCAGACTATGCTGGAAAAAGGGTTCATTTACACAACACCGGGATATACCGATGAGAAGATCTTCTTATTTGAAGCCTGGGATCTCTCCCCCTCGCGGGAGTACGGGAAAGATGAGGATGAGATAATTGAGGTTGTTGATGTTGCCATCAGCGATCTGTCTGCGATGATTCGTGATGGCACGATAATCGATGCCAAGACGATCTGCCTCATCCACCACTGTTTCGGGTGCTGACCATGCGTTCACTGCTTCCGGTAGGAATCATTATTGTCCTGTTTCTTGCATGTGCCGGTTGTACAGGTATCGGTACACTGGATAGTAGTGCAAAACCTGCATATTCAGTAGATACTAAGGGTATCCTTTCCGTCACCTGTGCTCCGGTAACGACAAGCGAAGAGGTACTCTTCTCCAATGAAACATATACCAAAACCCGGATCGTCATGCACACGCAGAGCGGAGATGTGGTCACCTACCTCGCGGTACCCAAAAACCCGACAGCCGTAATTGTGTACTCTCCCGGAGCGGGCGAGAAGCTCTCCGGTCATGAGGAACGGATGGTACGGTATGCAGCAGCCGGTTATGCGTTCATGTTTACCGATACCCGGGGCAATGGTGCGGAAACACCCGGTGTTCCCTTCAGCCCGCAGCTGGTGCAGCAGGATTACAGCCGGTTTGAAAAGGGGGAATGGCCGCAATATTATCTCTCAATATGCGATCTGGTCAGCGCGCAGAAGCTCGTTACCGAACGTTTCTCTGTCCCGGTCTACGCGATAGGGTCCAGTAATGGAGGGCGTTATGCAGCAGTTGCTGCCGGAGTGGATCCCCAATTCGCCGGATATGTGGGAATTTCCACGTCGGACTGGGGATTACTTGATTCAACGATTCAACAGGGATATTCGGGAGATCCTATCCGGTTCGCCACGTCAGTTGAGCCAAGTACCTATTTCTCAAAAATCGCCCCGCGCCCGGTCTGGATCTTCCATGCGCTCAATGATTCAATCATCCCGTTTGCAAATGGAAAACAGTTCTTTGATCTCGCACGGGAACCCCGGACATTCAGCGAATTTTCCGGTGACCATGGTATCAACAGCGATGTCGATACCCAGATCATTCTGCACTTGAGGCAAATTTATGCCACACAAGGGTGAATAAGTAATAGCTCCAGAGAGGTTTGAGACCGGCAATGGCAGAAGAACGGGAGATGGACGACGCGCGAAAGCGTTACGAGTTCAAAAAGGCGCTCGATAAGCTCGAGTTACAACAGGGTGACGGGACGGAACTTATCACGATCTATATTCCCCCTGACAAGCAGATCTACGATGTTACCAATCAGCTCAAGGATGAGTTCGGCCAGTGTGCGAACATCAAGAGCAAACAGACCAAAGTCAATGTCCAGAGTGCCATCTCCTCAATCCTGTCCCGGCTAAAATACTACAAGCGCCCGCCACTGCATGGGCTTGCGGTCTTCTGCGGAACGGTCAAGACCTATGGTGATCGCACGGATCTCCAGTGCACGATCGTCGAGCCTCCGGAACCTCTCAACCTCTATATGTATCGCTGCAGCTCGAACTTCGAGCTCGAGCCGCTCAAACAGATGCTCGAAGAGAAGTCCATCTATGGTCTTCTGGTCCTCGATCGTCGGGAAGCCTACTGGGGCTTTTTGCGCGGCAACCGGATCGAACCGGTTGGGGGGACAACCTCAACGGTCCCGGGAAAGACGCGCAAAGGCGGTCAGTCCGCTGCCCGTTTCGGGCGTCTCCGGGAGATTGCGATTAACGAGTTCTATACCCGGATAGGGGAGAGGGCCAGTGCCATATTCCTTGCCGAGAAGGATTACTTCGAGCGGTTCAAGGGTGTGCTTATCGGGGGTCCCAGCCCGACCAAAGAGGAGTTTGAAGCCGGTAGCTTTCTCCACCACGAAGTCCAGAAACGGATCATCGGAATCTATGACGTAGCCTATACCAATGAAGACGGGCTTTCCGAGTTGGTGGATGCGGCAAAGGATGCTCTCAAAGGCATGGGTGTCATCAAGGAAAAAGCGTTCATGGAGAGGTTCTTGCGGGAACTCGTCAAGGATGCCAGCATTGCTGCCTACGGGGAAGATAGCATCCGGAAAAACCTTGAACTCGGGGCAGTCGATACCCTGCTTCTCTCGGCAAACCTCCGCAAATCCCGGCTCCGGATAAAATGCCAGAACTGCGATTTCACTGATGAAAAAACAGTTCATATTGATGCAGGAAAATCGGTCCGTGATATCCCTCTTGGTGCATGTCCGAAATGTACCGCGCCGCTCATATTAGAAGAAGAGATCGATATCGTGGATGAACTCACCAAGCTTGCTGAACAGAGCAGTGCCAAAGTCGAGCTCATCTCCGATGATTTTGAAGAGGGGTCTATCCTCTTCTCCGCATTCGGCGGGATTGCCGCAATCCTGCGCTACAGGACGGGAAGCTGATGTTACTCGAGAAACGAATAATACTGGAACGCGTACTTAAGGAAATTACCGGAGTGGACGATGTACTGCTGGCTGAAGGCGGGGAGCATGCCGATCTCGCCACGACTGTCGCGTTCGCACTGGCAAAGCAGAAGAAACAGGCCCCCGTCAAGATCGCACAGGATCTTGTGGCGGAGCTTTCAAAACGTCTTGAACTTGCGGGAATGACAATCGAAGCGAAAGGCCCGTATATCAATTTCGTTTTTGGTAAAGAATATGTCAGCGATACCATCAAAGCCGCGTTGAAACCCGGCTATGGCTCCCTTGAGAAAAAAACAACCCGTGTTGTTCTTGAACACACGAGTGCCAACCCCAATGGTCCTCTCCATGTGGGGCATATCAGGAACTCTATCATTGGCGACACCCTTGCCCGGGCATTCCGCAAGGCAGGCTACCGGCTTGAAGTGCAGTACTATGTCAATGACATGGGCCGGCAGATTGCTATCGTGGTCTGGGGTTTTACCCATCTCGACAGCACCCAGCATGAGGGTGAGAAACAGGATGCCCATATTGCCCGTATCTACATAGCCGCGAACCGCGAGATCGAGAAGGATCCCCAGATCACCCAGCAGGTAAATGAACTGATGCAGCTGGTGGAGAAAGGCGATACCCCCACGGTCAAAAAGTTCCGGAACGAGGTCTCGCGCTGCCTTGAAGGGTTCGAAGTCACGATGAAGGGCCTCAATGTGGCACACGACCGGTTCGTCTGGGAGAGTGATTTCATCCGGAATGGTTATACGGAACGGATCATCAACAGGATCAGGAAACTCCCGCAGACAAAACAGGAAGAGACCCTTTACCTCGACCTCTCGGAGTTCGGGTTCGAGAACAAGTACGTGATCCGGCGCAGTGACGGTACATCCGTATACGCAGCCCGCGACCTTGCATTCCATACCTGGAAAGGAGCAAACTTTGACCGGGTTATCGATGTGCTCGGTGCGGATCACAAGCTGATCGGTGCACAGCTCCAGTGCACCATGAAACTTCTCGGGGAGAAGGTTCCGGAGATCGTCCATTTCGAATTTGTTTCCCTGCCGGAAGGGTCGATGAGCACCCGGGCCGGCAAGTTTGTGTCGGCTGATGACCTGATAACCGAGATCAACAAGCGGGCCTTCGATGAAGTGACCGCACGGAGACCTGAACTTGACGAGCCGGCCCGGAGGGCAATCGCCCAGTCGGTTGGTCTTGCAGCAGTCCGGTATGATATCGTGAAGGTATCTCCAGAGAAGAGCACCGTCTTTGACTGGAAGGAAGCACTGGATTTCGAGCGCCAGAGCGGCCCCTACATCCAGTACTCCCATGCCCGTGCCTGCAGTATCCTCGATAAAGCAGGTCCATTTGAGGAGTGCTATGATCTCGAGACCCCGGCAGAGATTGCCCTTGCCAAACAGATTGCAAAGCTACCCATGGTCATTGAACGGGTAATTGCGGAGCTACGGCCGCATATCCTCGCTACCTATTCCCGCGAACTTGCAGACGTCTTCAACTCGTTCTATCATTTCGACCCGGTACTGAAAAGCGAGGGAAAGGTCCGCGATAGGCGACTTACGCTTGTGAAAGCGGCCCAGAACACGCTCAAAGAGTCGTTAGAGACACTTGGGATCGATGCCATCCGCACCATGTGATGCCCTGCGCAGGCAGGGATACCAGTTTTTTTCAAAGACTTCGGGAGCTGCTCTCAAGCCCTGCATGTGGTGCAAACGGGCACTTATGGGCGGCGACATGTGCTACAAGCACCAGTTCTACGGGATTGACAGCCACCGCTGCGTCCAGATGACTCCTACCCAGCGCTGCAACCAGCGCTGCCTCTTCTGCTGGCGTTCCTATGAAGAGGAGATGATCGAGACAGAGGAGTGTTCACCCGAGACGATCCTTGCCGGGGTTCATAAGTTCCAGAAAAAAGCTCTTGCCGGGTATAATACCGTTCTTGATAATACGGTCACTCCGGAGAAGTGGCAGGAAGCTCTGGATCCAAAACATGTTGCCATATCGCTCTCCGGGGAACCAACACTCTACAGCCAGCTCCCTGCGCTTATCGATCTCTTCAAAGAGAAGGGCTATACAACATTTCTCGTGAGTAATGGCACGAACCCCGATATGCTCCGCAGGTGTCACCCATACCAGATGTATGTCTCGCTCGATGCACCGGATCGGGAGACCTATCTCGCAGTATGTCGCCCGCAGGAAGATTACTGGGAGCGGGTGAATGAGAGCCTTGCCCTGCTGGGAACGCGACGGTCCGCAGTAAGGATAACTCTTGTCAGGGATCTCAATGATTTCGCACCGGAAAAATATGCGGCGATCCTGCAGGATTCCGGCGCGTCATTTGTGGAAGTGAAGGGATATATGTATCTGGGATACAGTAGAAACCGGTTGGCTAGAGAGAATATGCCGGAGCATGAGCGCGTGCGTGCGTTTGCAGAGAAGATTGCCGCCGCGTCTGATTACCGGATCAAAGATGAGAATAAATTGAGCAGAGTGGTCTGCCTGGAGCGTAAAACATGAGATTTAATCCGGATGAATGGAAACGAAAGTCGCATGAAAATTTTGAAGATGCATGGCACGAAGGCCCGTCGGTTGTAACCCCCCCGGGACATGCAGCAACCTACCCGTGCCTCTCGTTCAAACGGGCCCAGGCGCACCCGATCTTTGCTACGATAAACCGGCTTCGCGAGACCTACCTTTCGCTGGGATTCGATGAAGCTGAGAACCCGATTATCATAGAGGAGAAGGATATCTACCGGCAGTTCGGCCCCGAAGCGATGGCTGTGCTCGACCGGGTCTTCTACTTAGGGGGACTCCCGCGCCCGAACGTAGGGATCGCCCGCAAACAGCTCGATGAGATCAACGAGATCCTGATGAGCCACCGGAGTCCGCTCGTCCATGGGGATGCTGTGCCGGTTGCTCAGGCTCATCACCATGCGCATTACCAGCCCATGACCAAGGAGACCGAAGAGCGCCTGAGAGAGACACTCCATGCTTACAAGAAGTCGGAGATCGATGGGGACGAACTCACGTTCGAGCTCTCAAAAGTGCTTGGCGTTGACGATGCATTGGTTGTGCACATCCTTGACGCGGTCTTTCCGGAGTTCAGGGCACTTGTCCCGGAATCCTCACGCTCCACGCTGCGCAGCCATATGACGAGCGGCTGGTTCATGACTCTCGGTGCCATCTGGGAGAAAACAGCACTTCCTATCCGGATGTTCTCTGTTGACCGGTGTTTCCGGCGCGAGCAGGCGGAAGGGCCGACACGGCTCATGACTTATCACTCGGCGTCCTGTATCATTGCCGGAGAGAATGTCACCATTGAAGATGGTAAAGCAGTGAGCGAGGCGCTCCTCTCTGCATTCGGGTACACGGATTTCCGGTTCCAGCCGGATGAGAAACGATCCAAGTATTATATGCCGGATTCCCAGATCGAGGTCTATGCCCGGCATCCGGTACACGGATGGGTAGAAGTTGCAACGTTTGGTATGTACTCCCCCTCGGCACTTGCCGAATATGGTATCGGGGTACCGGTCATGAATCTCGGACTCGGTGTTGAACGGCTTGCAATGATTGCATACAATTCCAATGATGTCAGGCAACTCTGTTTCCCCCAGTTCTTCCCCAAAACGATCACGGACCGGGAGATTGCCCGTGCCGTTCATGTACGGGAAGAGCCGGTGTCTCCGGAAGGAAAGCAGCTTGCGGCTGCAATTATCCGTGTCGCCACGGCAAATGGCGCTGCGGCCGGGCCATGCTCGTTCGATGCATGGGAAGGGACTCTGGGCGGGGTATCCGTAAAAGTGGCTGTAGAAGAACCGGAATCCAATGCGAAACTCTGCGGCCCTGCCTGTGCCAATGAAATTTTCGTACATGAGGGATCGATTCTTGGTGTACCGAATGTGGAGAAATGGAAACAGGTGCGGACCGAAGGAATATCTACCGGTATCAGCTACCTGAGCGCAGTTGCAGCACTCGCGGCCGCCCGGATTGAAGAAGCAGCCCGGTGCGGGAAGTCCACTACTGTTCAGGTAAAGATGGGAAAACTCCCCAGTGATATCAACTTAAAGATAGAGGAGTTCGCGATGCGGGCGATTACGGACAACAACAAGAAAGTGGATGTACGGGGACCGGTATTCCTTTCCGTCAGTTCAACAATCAAGGAATAATCTCTTTTTTTCTATGGGTGATATTCTGGCTCTTCGCTGTTTCGTGTGGGTAGATTTGTAACAACGATTGTCGAAACT
>JBAXDE010000021.1:0-12479 GCA_037141115.1 Methanomicrobiales archaeon
TTCTCGGGGGACATGCAGTTGAAAAAATAAGTGCTGCAGAGATTGAAAAGCGCGGGATTGTTGCACGTCAGTTTGAACGAAAGTATTTTGGATTATCCGCCAGTGAAATGATCATTATTGAAGCGGCGATTCTTATGTTCGCATTTGCATTCATTGTTGCCGATCGGGCAGAATTGACGCTTACTACTGTACTCATTTACATCGCCGTTGGTGCGATCTCCGTGATCCTCCATGATTTTGCCCACCGTTATTTCGCAACAAAACATGGGTGCGATGCCGACATCCAGTTCTGGGGACTGGGTACGATCGTCATGTTCCTTACAGCATGGCTCTACGGCAATGCCTTTGCCCAGTCGTACCGGAATATTGTCAACCGCCCGGGGGAAGATAATGTACAGGAGATCGGTATCGAGATGGTCTCAGGTCCCTGTGTCAGTATCATCCTCATGATCCTCTTCCTTGCCATCATCCCGTTAGGAGATCTCTGGGCAATTGCCGGAAGTGTGGGTTTTATCATCAATCTCGTCACTGCAGTCTACAGCCTGATGCCAATCGAGACAATGGACGGTCTTGCGATATGGAGATGGAACCGTGGGGTGTATCTCGTACTGTTCGTTCCGTTGATCGCATTCTATTTCTTCACCACCATGATGGCATAATCCCGATAACAGACAAGAAGCAAAGTGCTGGTTCCCCTGGACAAAAAAAAGGATACTTACAAGTGTGCCGGTCTGAGTGACAAAACCAACATAATAACAGATTATATATTTTGAATTACCATAACATTGCCTAGTGATCTCTATGACACGTAACACTTGTATTTTATCTGCAGGAATGCTCGTTCTGCTTCTTGCCCTTTTAATTCCAGGGGCAGCTGCATCAACGGCTACTCAGCCCGGTTATATTGTAGTTGGCGTTGCACCGGTAGCCCAATTCGGGGCTCACTATGCATTTGCCACCGTACCGACTAAAGTAAACTTTGTAGATGATTCGCTGGGTTCGACACCTATGACGTACCTGTGGGATTTTGGGGATGGTTCAACATCAACAGAACAGAATCCCTCGCATATGTACACCCAGCGGGGTATGTTCACGGCTAAGCTTACCGTGACAAACGATTTCGGCACAAGTACCGAGATCAAGAAGGATTATATCTCAATCGGCTTGGGACCCAAAGCGGACTTTGCAGCAACCCCGACTAGCGGAAATGTCCCGATGGCAGTGACATTCACTGATAAGTCACAGGGTCAGGTTACCACATGGCAGTGGGACTTTGGAGATGGAAAGAGTTCATCCGAAAAAGACCCGGTTCACACCTACTGGACTGCCGGCGTATACAATGTGATCCTCACCGTCTCGAATGAGTATGGTTCGTCTGATCTGAGAAAGGACAGTTTCATCACGGTTGTGGGCCCGCTTACATCCAAATTCAGCCCCAACCCGAGCTTTGGCAAAGCACCCCTCCTGGTGAAATTTACTGACCGCTCGATCGGAACACCCACATCCTGGAAATGGGATTTCGGCGATGGTGCAACTTCAACCGAGCAAAACCCGGTTCATACCTTCACGACCGGTGGAGCATTTGATGTAAAACTGGAGATCGCCCGGGGAGCGGAAACCGCTACTTCAACACAGATAGTAAATATTGGGGGCGTCCCGGTTGCTGATTTCATCGGGGCTCCGACATCAGTAAATGTCGGGGAAACCATTGCATTTACGGATAAATCTTCAAACTCACCCAACCAGTGGGCATGGGACTTTGGTGACACCAAAACACTGACAACCCAGAATCCAAGCTATGCGTACCAGTTGAAAGGAATCTATACCGTATCACTCACCGCAACCAATGATAACGGTAAGGATACCGAAACCAAGGTCAGTTATATCAATGTTGGAATGGGACCACAAGCAGATTTCAGAGTGGTCATTGCACCCTTTGAACTGAACAAAGTGCCCATGACGGTCACATTCGTAGACCAGTCTGCACGACTTCCCACTTCATGGGTGTGGACCTTTGGGGACGGGCAGACTTCAGCAGAGCAGAACCCCGTCCATATTTATACAAAAGAGGGCTCCTACAATGTCGGTCTGACCGTCAGAAACAACTTCGGTGCTGACACGAAGGTAATGACGGGTATCGTCACGGTCGGCAAAGGTCCGGCTGTAGACTTCACCGCTGACAAAACAACGGTTGGTGTCGGAAGACTTGTTTCATTCACTGATCTCTCAGGAAATTCACCCACAACCTGGGTATGGGAGTTTGGCGATGGTTCTGTAGGCATGGGCTCAAAACCGGACCATGTGTACCAGAAAACGGGTGTCTATGATGTTACGCTGACTGCCTCGAACCCGGCAGTAAGCAACAGCCGTACAAAGAACCAGTATATCACCGTTCTCAACATCCCACGTGCTGATTTCACAGCAGACAAGACTCGTGGCGGTGCACCCATGAATGTATTATTCATGGATCAATCAATCGGGGAACCCACGGTCTGGAACTGGGACTTTGGCGATGGTGCCAAATCAACAGAGAAGAACCCGAATCATATCTACACATCACTGGGATCCTACACGGTTTCCCTGACGGTGTCTAATGTGAACGGACAGGATACAACCTCAAAGGCAGGGTTTATTGTAACCACCCTAGCACCCGTTGCGAATTTCAAGGTTGACCAGCGCATAGGAAAGGCCCCCTTCATTGTCCAGTTCAAGGATCTCTCAACCAACAACCCGACCAAATGGAGCTGGACATTTGGGGATGGTACAACCTCTTCGGAACAGAACCCCCGTCATATCTACCCTCAGGAAGGAGCATATGATGTGAGGTTGACCGCGTCCAATGACTTTGGAAGCGATACCGCGTACAAGACCGGAACAGAAACCGTAACAATCGTTCCGACAACGGTCCCGCAGACCGTTGTTGTTACACAAGCACCAACGATCATTCAGACAACAGCACCAACGGTGGCACCAACAACAAAAGCATCCATGTCACCCATTGTGGCTGTTATAGGCACTATCATGGGCCTGCTGCTCGTAATTGCAGTTGCACCCAGAAAATAATCTCTTTTTTTAAAGAACGGTAATTACCGATTTTACATCAAAAACATCAGGGAAAAGAAACGCCACACTTACGTGATCAGGTGCCCGTGGACATCAATCTCTCCCCGTAAAATTCGTGTGCTGGAGATCCATCGGCCATCTTCCGCAAGTACACAGCTGATCTGGTGAATATCGACTTTTTTTCGCCCTTGTTGCCTGCGCAGTTTGTTGATCTCAACAGCTACCGGAATGGTCTCTTCGGAAACAATGATCGCATCGAAATCTGCATCGAGTGCTGAACCGAAACGGTCCTGAAGGGGCTCGATAATAAAAGGGGTAGGAAAATTCCTGCTGCAGATATACTCTTCAAGTTCAGATTTACGGATCTCAAACGGGCGGATGGGATGGGTCTTCCTGCTGGCAAAACTGTCCGTGGTAAGGCCGATCACCACATGACCGTGAGTGCCTGCAATCTCAAACGAACGGCTTAACAGGACTTTGTGCCCGTCGTGAAGGGGATCGAACGTTCCCCCGACCATAACCTTCATACTCTTTGATTCTTAATTTCTTATGTTATTATGCATATGGATGGGAAGGTCTCCGGCGTGCCGCTCTTTGCAGCAGGCAACGCAACGATCATCGGCGATGTCACGATAGGCAAACAGGTAGGCATCTGGTTTGGTGCGGTCATCCGTGCCGACAAGGACCGGATCGTGATCGGGGACCGTTCCAACATCCAGGACAACTGCGTGGTGCATACCAGCAAAGGACATCCGGTCATTCTGGGATCTGATGTATCGGTCGGGCACGGTGCTATCCTGCATGGGTGCACGATAGGAAACCGCGTGCTGGTCGGCATGGGATCGATCGTTTTGAACGGTGCAACTGTCGGGGATGGGTCGGTCATTGGCGCCGGGGCCGTGATTACTGAAGGAAAAGTGATCCCTCCTGGCTCTGTGGTCGTGGGCGTACCAGGTAAGATTGTCAAAGAGGCGGACTCTGCACAACAGGAACAGATTCTGAAAAACGCTGCATCCTATATCGAACTAGCCGGGGAGTACGCCCACCATGAGTAATGTAGTTGTCATAGGTGCCGGTGTCGCGGGCATCCAGGCTGCGCTCGATATCGCGGGACATAATATTCATGTGGACCTAATCGAACGCGAACCGAGCATTGGCGGGCATATGGCCCAGCTCGATAAAACGTTTCCAACAAACGACTGTTCGATGTGTATCCTCTCCCCCAAGATGGTGGATGTTTCCCGCCACCCGCTCATCACCGTTCATACCTGTGCAGAAGTAGAATCAATCGAAGGTGAAGTAGGTCACTTCACGGTCACAATCAAAGAGTACCCCCGGTACATCGATACAGAACTCTGTAACGGTTGTGGCGACTGTATTGAAATATGCCCTGTTGAGGTGTATAACCGGTTCGATGCCGGTGTCGGGGTAAGAAAAGCAGTGTACAAACCCCATGCACAGGCAGTTCCAAATATTGTGGTCAAGGATGCCGAACACTGCATCGAATGCGGACTCTGCTATGATGCCTGTGGCCCGGGTGCAATCCTGCGCAAAGATGAGGATAAAGTATCCACCATTGATGCTGCGAGTATTGTGATCACGACCGGCTATTCGGTCTTTGATGCCCGGAACAAAGAGCAGTTCGGCCACCTTATCCTGCCGGACGTGATCACCAGTCTCGAACTTGAACGGATGATCAATGCCAGCGGCCCCACCGGGGGAAAGATCAAACGCATGAGTGACGGATCTATGCCAAAGAGTATCGTTTTCATACAGTGTGTTGGTTCACGCGACGTGTCCATTGACCGACCCTACTGCTCGTGCATCTGCTGTATGCAGGCAATGAAGAATGCGATGCTGCTCAAGGAGAAGTATCCGGAAATCGATATCACACTTTTCTATATGGATATCCGGGCATATGGCAAAGGTTACGAGGAGTATTACGAACGGGCAAAAGCACTGGGAATCCGGTTCCTTCGGGGTATGCCGGCAAATATCCTTGCTGACAGGAATGGCCTGATCCTCCAAGTTGAAAATTCCGAAACTTCAGAAGTCCAGGTCATCCACCCGGGTCTTGTGGTGCTCTCGATCGGGATAGGTCCTTCAGATAATGCAGCCGACATTGCTGCGAAGTGCAAAGTGCCTCTTGAAACTACCGGTTTTTTCAAATCCGCGCATGATGCCATGGACACGGTTGCTACCCCCCGTCCCGGAATCTACATCGCGGGCACTGCTACCGCCCCAAAGGATATCCCGGATAGTGTAGCGTCCGGTGGATCTGCGGCAATGCGGGCATATATCGATGCAGTAAGGACGCGATCCGCGTGAATGAGATCGCCACCCTGTGGTGGGATTCCGGCAATCGGAGCATCCACTATATCGAACAAACACTCCTCCCCAATGAGTATACTATTGTCGAATGCCGGAGTATCGAAAGGCTCGCAACCGCGATCAGAAGGCTGGAGATACGGGGTGCTCCGGCCCTTGGAGTTGCGGGAGCATATGGCGTAGCACTTTCCGCTACCCTTGCAGAAAAAAATGATATACAGTCATTCATGGCAGCAGTGCACCGGGATGCCGGCATCCTCCGGACAACCCGCCCTACTGCAATTAATCTCGCATGGGGCATTGACCGGGTGCTCGCATCAATGCGATCCGCGCAGGACTGTGATGATGCCTGCTCCCGTGCTAATGCCGAAGCGGGGGATATCGCCCGGGAGGATACTGCGTGTTGCCACGCCATCGGCAGGCACGGCGCGGCACTCCTCCCCGACACCTGCACCGTACTTACCCATTGCAATGCGGGAGCCCTTGCCTGTTCGTCCTGGGGAACCGCACTGGGAGTGATCCGTTCCGCAGTGAATGAAGGAAAAAAGATAAAGGTGATCTCCTGTGAGACACGTCCGCTTCTTCAGGGAGCACGGCTCACCGCATGGGAACTTGCACGGGATGGAATCGATGTTACCACGATCACGGATTCCACCGCAGCCCACCTTATGCGAAAAGGTGCAATAGATGCCGTTGTTGTCGGTGCGGATCGTATCACCCACGATGCTGTCTTTAACAAGATCGGCACCTACATGCACGCCGTCTGCGCACACCATCACAAGATCCCGTTCTATGTAGCCGCACCACGCTCAACATTTGATGCAGAGAATACCGAGAAGGAAGTCATCATCGAAGAACGCGGACGCGACGAAGTGACGATTATGGGCGGCCGCACCTACGTACCTGAAGAAGCACATGTGAAGAACTATGCCTTTGATGCAACACCCATGGAACTGGTTACCGCGATCATCACAGAAACGGGTGTACTCCGTCCTCCCATAGATATACCTAAACTCTTATCGCATCGCAGCACCACATAATGCTAAAAAAAGGCTCCCGTCCCTATGGATTTTGATTTCACGCCCTACAACCAGCTGATGTTCCTCATTGGAGAACTCACGGTTCTTATCATAATCGGAGCGCTGATCACCGCATTCATCCTTGCCCTTATATCCATCTACTCAATAAAAAAAGGGCACCTGTATTTCCCCCAGCTCATCAAGGCAGGTCTCGTCTTTTTCGAGGGACTTATGAAAGCATTCTTCCGGCTTCTCGGTCTTGAAGACCGGGAGATGCTGACGTTTTTGATCAAGATCCATAATACCATGAACACAACGGAGTTTTCACGTATTCCGGTTACCGGACGGGCAGTCTTTGTGCCGCAGTGCCTGCGATCATCAAGTTGTCCTGCTCACCTCACGCCGGAAGGACTCAAATGTCGTGCCTGCGGACAGTGTTCTGTCGGGGAGGCCGGACGCATACTTGAGAAGATGGGTTACCGGATCTTCATTGTGCCGGGCTCGTCGTTTATCAAACGGATGGTAAAAAAATATCGCCCGAAAGCGATCATCGGTGTCGGCTGCCTTTCAGAAGTAAAAGAGGGCATCGACATTGCCGACAAGATGGGACTTCTTGTGATGGGGGTAGTTACCTTAAAAGAAGGATGTGTTGAGACGATTGTAAACTGGTCGGACGTGTACGAAGTGGCCATTCTCGGGGTGGATCCTGCATTAATCCCCGAGGACATTCATATTCTTACCAGTTAATCTCCCGCTTTTTATTTTGCCATGGACGATGATCGTGTCTTCACTGGTCACATCCCCGACATGGACACCCGTACGCAGGATAACCTTACCGCCAGCAATTACGGAATGGACCGTTGCATGATCAAGGATGGTGACATCCCCCTGCGCAACAATAGGCCCTTTGATCCGGGACTGGCTGCCGATGATCGCATTCCAGCAGCTGACATCGAGTGCAACACTGGAGCGCGGGCCCAGTTCAAGTGAGCCAGTGACAGTGAGCCGACCCCAGAAATGGGTGTGGGCAGGCACGATGAAGTCCCCGTCTACCTTCACATTCCCTTCAAAATACGCCCTTTTTTGTGCAAAAAAAGTATTACCACTCTGGAAAAGTGTTGGCATTGCTCCCTCAAGGTAATTGAGGTATGGTCAGGGGATAAACTTGTTGCTCCCGGCTAACGCCTCCCAAAGGGACCGGGCAGATTTATAAGAATAGTGCCGACAGTGCGAATACCACGAGAGCGGCATACATGCCTGCCTTGATGAGCGTGGTTGCCCGGGTGGCCCTGACGCACGCTGGTGTCTGGCACGGGATTGTTTTTGCAACCGCCACTATGATGATGATATCAACGATGGCAATTCCAGCGAGGTACCACATTCCCCACCATAAACCGGGAACAACACTTGCAACAACAGCAAGAAGGCCGAATCCCAGTGCAATGCGGGTTGTTGGCCGGATTCCTATCCGGATAGGGAGGGTATCAGCACCCCCGGCTGCATCACCTACTACATCTTCAGCATCTTTTAAGATCTCCCGGACCATGGTCGCAAGGAACGTGATTGCGGCAAGAGGAGTCATCAGAATCAGCGCATCCCAGCCTGCAAAGGCTCCCCCAAACAGGAAGATGCTGGCCGCAAGATACGCAACTGCTGCGTTACCAACCACCGGCATGCTCTTGAGCCGGGCTGCATAGAGGACGAGGATCACTGAATTAACCAGAACGAAGACAAGACAAAGAAATGGCGTGAAAAGGGCGACAAGTATACCCGCGAGAAACAGGGTAAATGCAAAAAATCGCGCAGCTACTGGAGTTACCGTCCCGGAAGGGATCGGGCGTTCGGGACGGTTGATCCGGTCAATGTCAGCATCGAAATAATCATTGATCACATTCCCTGCAGCGGTAATCAGGGTGACAATGACGAGCAGGATCACTGCGGTAGGGATTACCGTCCCCGTGGCAATCAGGTAGGCTATTATCGCCGTTACTCCGGATATTACCGCGTTTGCCGGGCGCGTAATAGAGAATAATCCTGAAATGGTCATCGGTTACCTGATATCTCGTCGTTGGGATGATAAAATGCACGAAAATAATATGATAAACGGGCGAGGGGGGATTTGAACCCCCGTCATTCAGCTTAGGAGGCTGACGCTATGTCCGGGCTAAGCCACTCGCCCTGCCCATACCAATTGAGGGAGGAATATGTATAAGGTTTGCGCGCTGCAACAATTCTCCGCAATGGAACTAATCGAGGCAACTGAAGGAAAAACTCATTTTTACATCCCGGTCCAGGACAATACGACACAGTTTCCTCCCGGGTCTGCCCCGATCTTTTTTAATCGTAAGATGGAACTGAACCGCGATGCCACCGTGCTCCTGCTCTCGATTCTCAAACCATCCGAATATCTTGATGCTATGGGGGCAACGGGGATACGCGGGATGCGGGTGCTGAATGAATGCGGCATTCCGGTTACAATCAATGACCGTGAAGCCGAAGCTATCGAGCTGATCACGTACAATACGAGCAAGACGAACCTCGAGGTAGAAATCATCCAGAGAGATGCCAACGCCCTGCTCTCGGAACGGGCATTTGATGCCGTGGATCTCGATCCGTTTGGGACACCGGCAATGGTGGTGGATGCCGCTATCCGGGGAACGCGCAGATTTCTCTTTGTCACAGCTACCGATACAGCCCCACTCTGCGGAGCGCACCTGAAGGCAGGTATACGGAGATATTTTGCCCGGCCAATGAACACCGAGTACCATAGTGAAGTGGGTCTCCGGATCCTGCTCGGGTTTGTTGTCCGCGAGACCGTCAAATATGACCGGGGGGTTGAGCCTACGTTCTGTTATGCCCGCGAGCATTTCGTCCGGCTCCACCTTAAGCTACTCAGGGGAGCAGGTTCCGCAGATGAGACCCTTAAGCAGATTGGGTTCATCCTCCAGTGCCCGAAATGCCCGTACCGGGAGGAGCATCAGGGAATGGTCCCTCCCACAGTCTCATGCCCACACTGCAATGAACCCCTGAGATTCATTGGCCCCCTGTGGCTGGGCAGCATCCGGAACCACGATACACTCATCGAGATGCAGGAACGGCTCAAAACCATGGAACTTGGCACGAAAAAAGACCTGGAGAAACTTATTGGCACCTGCATTGAGGAACTGCCCACCTCATCGTTCTACGATTATCACCATATCGCTAAACTCTTAAAAGTGTCCCCTCCGGACATCAACACAGTTCTTGAACGAATCCGGGCTGAAGGATATGCAGCATCGCGGACCCACTTTTGCGGGTATGGGATCAAGACAGAGGCGCCGCTTGCGGTCATCAAAACGGCGATTCATCCGGGTCACTGATAACTACCGGGATTTGACGGGATTACTATGAATAAAAAAACTAATTTCATGAACCACGTGTGTCAAGTCATTGTTTTTACTGCGGATTCGGATTTACTTTCCTGAATGAACCCACAGGAACAATAATCTCAAACCGCACACCATTTCCAGGAGTACCGGTCTCGGTTATGGTAAAACCGGAGATTGAAAGGATTTCCTGTACAAAGAACATACCATACCGGGTTTTAATCCCACTCTGCCATTTAAATAATGAAGATTTAAGGGAATCTGCAATACCACAGCCATTATCCCCGTATACAATTTTTGCACCCCCATCCATCAGTTCCCATTGCAGAGATATCCGGGAGACTGTTTTTCCATGACGAAGTGAATTGTCGATCAATTGGTGAAAGACTTTCGTGAGCATCGGATCACAAAATAGTTCCAGATCCCGACATGCAGGTTCAGGGACTATCGCAACACCCGGAGTTTCAACGGCAGACCCAACGGACTGAAATACGCCATAAAGATTGACCCATACCGGTAATTGTGTGCCAAGATCCTTATATTCAGAAGTGAATGTGACCAGTTTGTGAATTTTTTCCGTTGCACCCAGTAAGATCCGAACAATCTCCGGAGAGTTGAATGTGTCATCTCCCTGATCCATCAAAGAGAGATAACCATTGAGTACGGTGAGCTGGTTGTTGATATCGTGGCGAACGATACTGTTTAAGAGATGGATCCGTGCATTGGTCTGCCAGAGGATTTTTTCAATGGATTTCCCTCCGCTAATCTCTCCAATTACTCCAATCATACCGGCATTTTCCTGACCATTAAAAACGGTCCGGGAAACGACCATTGCCAGAAGGAGACCTCCATCCTTCCCGGCAATGTGGAAAGTAAATGAATCAGTTTTTCCTTGTTTTATCAGGTCACCCATCTCTCTGGCACGGTCCCTTTCTTCCGGCAATATAAAAACGGAGAGTGTTCTGCCAATCATCTCGTTCGGGAGAAAACCCAGAACTTCAGAACAACCGGGGCCTATGGAGGAAATGTTCTCCTGAGCATCGAGCGTAAAAAGGACATGATTAAGAGATTTTACGGGTTCTTGACGCGAGTTCTCATTGGAAGAGTTTGTCATAGAGCAACATCCATCCGAGGGGAATTTTTATGATAGTATGAAACGGTTCCCAAGTTTTTGGAAAAATACAATATTATATTATGAAAATGAAGGATTGCTGGCAAATTATATTTTTCCAAGCAGACTTAAAAAAAGGGGTGTATGACCGGGTTTTTAGTGTTCAACAATGATCGTGAGCAGATCATTGTCAATCAGTGTGTGGGAGAGTCCGACCCGCTGCCCCGGGTGCTTGACCGATTTCCCCCAGACCCTTGAGTAACGGAATTTCTGGACAAACTCGCGATGGAGCTTGGTACAGACATCCTCAATGGTGCTGCCTTTCCTGACAATGAGAGGTTCCTCAAGATCCGCATCCCCACCGTGAGGTTTAAGATAGACCCGGATGAACCCGAGACTGTCATAGATCGCATCTTTTGTCTCTTCAATGTGATACCCGACATGAGCAGAGAGCATGAGTGGCGGGCTGCCGAACCGCTTCGCAATATCATGTTCAATCTCCAAGAACCGCTCCTTATCTACAAGGTCGACCTTGTTCACCGCGATGAATGCAGGGATATACACACGGTTGCCCTGTACTGCATCGATGAGGTCATCCTGGGTGGCATTTCCACGGATCAGGATATCCGCATTCATCATCTTACTCTCGGAAAGGATAGACCGGACTTCTTCGATATCCAGATCAAGGGTACCGACTGCGTTGAGCCGGATACCGCCATGCGAGGATTTCTTGATGGTGATATCCGGCTTGGGCACATTGATACGAATACCCGCATCGTAGAGTTCCTTGATAAGCACATCGAAGTGACGCTCGTTGAAGACGTCAACGAGAATGATGATGATATCGGCCCCACGGACCACGGCAATAACTTCCTTACCGCGGCCTTTGCCCATCGCTGCGCCAGCAATAAGCCCGGGGATATCAAGAATCTGGATCTTTGCCCCTTTATGTTCAAGCGCACCGGGAACGACCGTAAGCGTAGTGAACGCATATGCCGCTACAGCACTTTCAGTACCGGTGAGTTTGTTTAAGAGCGTACTCTTCCCGGTTGACGGAAATCCCACGAGCACAGCAGTGGCGTCACCGGATTTTTTGACATTGTAACCCTCACCACCACCGCCGGATTTCATCGCGCGGTTGACCGCTTCATCCCTCAAACGGGCGATCTTTGCTTTTATCCGTCCGATATGCTTGGAAGTAGCCTTGTTATACGGGGTTTTTACGAGCTCGTCCTCGAGCTCTTTTATTTGTTCCTCAAGACTACTCATTCCTATATCAATCGTCGTATCTTCAAGATAAAGTTGTGGTGAGAAAAAATCCATTATCTATCTGTCCGGGACTATGGAGCAATAATTTCACAGGAAGTCCTAATTTCTCACGAATGAGGCCAGATTGCAAATTTCTTAAAGGATTGCAGTTATTTAACCGTATCAAAGGTAGAGAAAAGAAAACGTTTCAGTTAAAAGATGTAATAAACTATAAGTAAAAATATCGCCCAAGTTGTTGAGCAATTTGTGCTGCTATAGTGTAGTCCGGCCAATCATGCGAGCCTCTCACGCTCGCGACTGGGGTTCGAATCCCCATAGCAGCAT
>JBAXDE010000022.1:0-12394 GCA_037141115.1 Methanomicrobiales archaeon
CTCATCGCGCTCTACACGTACATCTTTCACCTGTTTTATCCACTGCTGGAAAACAAATCCATATCCTGGGCCAGTGCCCTTTTGTTTGTCGTCCAGTCCATGACAACGGTCGGGTATGGCGAGATCCTCCCTTTCAGTAATGATCTCACCATGCTCCTCTCGATCCAGATCATCCTCTCGGGAGTAGTCATGATCTTCGTTGTCATCCCGCTTCTCCTCGCCCCGTACCTCACCACCCTCCTTGCACCCACACCCCCCAGAAAAACCCCGCATGTGCTGTCGGGGCATACCGTGGTAATGGGATACGATGAGCTCACCCGTTCGGTTGTTGACAGCCTGACGATCTCTGAACACGACATCTTGATCATTGAACAGGACAAAGCAATAGCACTTGAGATTGCCACGCATTACCGGAAACGTGCCTACGTGATCTGGGGGGACTATAACGATCCAACAACCTGGGCTGCAGCACACATAGATAAAGCGAAGAATATTGTTATCTGCAAGGATGAGCGGCAGACCGCCAGTATCGTGCTCGGCATCCGGGAACGGGTAAAAGGGAAGATTATCTCCGTTGTGGACAAGCTCTCCTTTGAACGGTATCTCCGTTATGCGGGAGCCGATTACGTGCTCTCCCCCAAACACGCAACCGGAAGGATCCTGGCACGCCATGCCGTTCTCAACCCGACCGGGGATGCAGAGCCGGATATTCCCGGGCGGGACAGGATTAACATCAATCTTGAACATACGACAGAACAGGAACTCCGGCTCATCAATATCCCGGTGGTTTACGGGTGCCGGGCAGCATTCAAATCCCTTTCTGACCTTGGGCTCTTTGAACGGTTCGGCATAATTGTGCCATTTCTCTGGAAGGCCGGGAAATTCATCTCTCAACCGGGTGATGATCTCATTGTCGACAATACAACATCCCTCTTCCTTTTTGGCAGGGCTGAATCGATTGTCACAGCGATCCAGGAAGAGTTCAATGCCCAAGGCTGTTCAGACGCTTTTGCAGTGATCGCCGGTTTTGGAGATGTCGGCACTGGTGCATACCAGGAACTCCATGCATCCGGCGTCTTCTGCATTGTCGTGGATTCAAAAGAACAGGGAGTCGAGCAGGTAGTCGGCAATGCCGAGGATGAAGCGGTGCTGAAAAAAGCCCGAATCGAAGAAGCCCGCTTCTGCATTGTTGCCTTAAACGATGACGACCTGAACATCTTTACCACCCTTATGGCCCGTAATCTCAACCCGGTTATCAGGATCCTTGCCCGGGCCAATGAACCGGCAACCGTTGAAAAACTCTACCGGGCTGGTGCGGATTACGTGGCCCTCCTGCCGATGATCGGGGGCCAGACGATCGCAAGGATCATCCTGGAAGGTTCTGCCACCATCCTTCTCGAACTGCCCAACGGAGAGATTGTGATCCTGAAACATGCCAATAAAACACACTCAAAACCCCTGAAATGGTTCACCCGGAAGACCGGGGTCCGTATCATAGGGATAGAAAGTCCCAGCCGCTCGATAATCGCCCCTGAGGCGGATGAGATTATTCTCGAAGGGGATGCTCTCATAGCGGTGGGGGATACCGAACAGTTGAAAAAGTTCATTCACCTGGTATAAGAAAGAGAGATGCGCATGGCAGCAGAACTTGGGTGCAGATTAGGACAGATCGAGCAGATGATACGGTACGCCTACTGGAATAGCGGATGCACGGGCATCGTCCTTGGGGTGAGCGGGGGGGTTGATTCGGCAGTTGCAGCGGCATTCTGCTGCCGGGCGATCGGGCCGGATAAAGTACTGGGGCTTTCACTTCCCTCTGCAATCAGTAATCCTGAAGACTGTAAGGACGCCGCATTACTCTGTACCAGGCTGGGCATGGAACACAAGGTTATCAGTATTGAACCGATGCTCGAAGGCTTCCGAGCCATGCCCGGGTATACCGGAACCCCGTATCTGACCGGGAACCTTATGGCCCGGATCAGGATGACCACGGTCTATTATCATGCCAACCTCGACCACCGGCTTGTCTGTGGTACATCCAACCGGAGCGAGTATATGCTCGGTTACTGCACCAAATTCGGAGATAATGCAGCTGACGTCCAACCGTTACTTCACCAGTATAAAGATGAAGTCTATGAAGCTGCCCGGGAACTGGGGATTCCGGAGCCTATCATAAATAAAGCACCCTCTGCAGGATTGTGGGAAGGCCAGAGTGACGAAGGTGAGATCGGGCTTTCGTATACCGAGATCAATGCATCATTACGAGCTCTGGAACTGCACCAGTGGAAGGCAACAACACCAACCGAAGAAAAAGTTCTTGCACTGGTGAAAAAAAGTGAGCACAAACGGCTTCCGGCACCTAATCTTTTAGCAGCTCTTGAAAAATGCCGGGATAGTGTTCAGGGAAATTGAGGAACATTAGCATCTCCTCATTCCCGATGAGATTATAGAGGGGGCCCGTACAGAACCGGTGCATTGCCGGCCTCCTGTCTGCACCGGGATACCTGACTTCAGGGATCTTCGGGTAGTGGGGATTTTTCCGCAGGCTGCCATTGCTCATGGCATAATACGCTGCCCCGTGGAGTGTCTCGTATTCACCGTACTCGCTCTCGAATGCAGTGGATACGATATTGGCCATGGCAAGGGTCTTATCAGCAGACGGATTGATCGATATATGCCCGTAATCCGGGGGAATAATCACCGTATCGCCGGCGCGTGCAGAGATCATCACCACATCATCGAGCCTCCGCGACTGGAGCAGGTACTTCGCCTCGCCTTCCAGGACTTCATAGACTTCCGGATACCCGGTGCCGGCTGAATTTTTCGGATGATAATGTCCCTTGGTCTTCACCCATTCACCCGAAAGGGAGCAGGGGGGAATAACCGTAACGTCATAGCGCAGCTGGTGGCTCTGTAACCATTGCCGATCCGCATCTGACTTTGCCAGATCACGGTACATAAAATAGAGGGGAGCACTGCCCTCGCACGAAGGATCGGCAAGGACAGATCGCATCTCCGCAATTGTCCGGACTGAAGGCAAAGGGAGTGTCCCATCCCATCCAAGCATCATTTCATCTTTCTCATTACAAGTAAATAATACCCGGCGCCAATACCGACAATAACGAGGAGTGCAAGTACAGGTAGTATCGATACCAGAACACCGGATGCAGGTTCCTGCTCTACTGCAACAGGCACTTTGAATGTATCTGAAATCTGGCTGTTATCCAGTGCATCCCGGTACCGTATCTCAGCATCCAGCAGATACATCCCGGTCTCTGCTTCGTCCCTGGCCTGAACCTTGTAATGGGCGGTGACATTTTCCCCGGGTTTGATGTCCCCGATATAGGAAGTATCATCGGAACTGGTAAACGGATCAACTGCGGAGATCCGTGCCTGCGCATGGTAAGCCGTGGTATCACCCAGATTCTTATACACAACGATAATCACGGCATCTGAGCCAGGGACGACCCGGGCGGGAGCGGAAATTACCGAGAATGTAATTTTTCCACCAACAGGAATACCCACCGTATCTGTCGCAGAGGTGACGATATCGCCGTCCCGGTTTTCATACGTGACTGCTACATCGACCGGGTAGGTCTGCTTTGCGGCTTCTCCCGATATGGCTACCTTGTACCGGCAGGTGATAATCCCGTTTGCGGGAAAGTCCCCGACAAAAACACTGCTGTCGGAGGGGATAATCGGACTCTGGCCATTGCGCAGGATCTTAACGGTTGCTTTCTTCCCGTCTTCAGATCCGATATTTTTTATGGTCAGGTTGAGATAACCGCCGCTTCCCACGGTCAGGTTTTCCGGCACTGCATCAAGGACGTCTATATTTACCAGGGGCTTGATCCTGATGGTGATGGGGACGGTCTGATTTTGCCGGGCATACCAGGACTGGAGAACATCGGCGGCAAGCTCCTCGGATTGTGCAAGGTACGTGTAGCCGATCGTTAAGGGAAGTTGGTATTCATCATTCGATACATTTGCCGGGATCTTTGCAGAGAACTTCACCGTTTTGGAAGCCTGTGTGGCGATATCGCCAATGGTCTGGGAGTCGGTTTTTATAATTACCGGAGTGTTGCCCGATGAAAGACCAACCATCACCATCTTTGCAGTTGTGGGAAGATCATCGCGTGCAATGTTCCCGTTGCCCTGCCAGACAGCGTATTGATCCCCGGTAAGATCCTGGGAATAATCCGGCCGGGTTGTAACGGGTACCGCATTGTTTCCCCCAACCCATGAATTCTTGATCGTGCTCACCCCGCGATTCTGGATAATCAGCGTGATAACCACATCCTGCCCGGGCGAAAATTCATTGGTTCCCGAGATCAGTGCAAACATCTGGGGACTCCCGTCAACATAAGTTGTCAGGGCCATGACCGGTGTGACGCTGATAAGCAGCAGAACGAGGAAAATGAGGATTATTTTTGGATATTTCATTGCCGATCCCTTGTTGTTATTATTATAACAACATTTAATATTACAGGATATAAAATCATGTTTCAAATGATATCTCCCCCCATCAGCTCCGCAAGAGTGATTGAATGCCTCAAGTCACTGGGTTTAACAAAATATGAGGCACTAGTATATATTGCTCTTTTAAAAGTGATGAGTGCGACTGCCAGCGAGATTCATGAGATATCCACCGTTCCGCGTGCATCGGTATACCCGGTGCTCGATCAACTCCAGGAGAAAAAACTCGTCTCGGTAGCCCGCTCAACCCCAAAACGGTTTGCAGCTCTCTCTCCGGAGGAAGGAATAACAATAATGCTCAGCAGGATCGAACGCGATGCTGCCGAAGCCCGCGAGATTCTCTCATCAATCCAGCGTGAACGAATCAGCCATGATCAGAGCAGCGAGGATCTGATCTGGAACGTCTACGGTATCGAGAACATCCAGAGAAAATTCAGCGAGATCATCCAGACAGCCAGCCATGACATACGGATCATCGCCCATCCCCAGATCATCTCACCGGAAATAATTGAGATGCTCAAAAATAAGGCAGAGCATACAGATGTCGAGATCGTCACCCACCAGTGGGAGTGCGGCAATGCAGGGAAGATGCGAATTTATGTCAAGAAGCACCCGGATATGCCACGCGAACTTGACCGGGTCGAGGATATGATGGCCGGCGGGATATGCATTGCCGATAACAAGCGGGTGCAGGTCATATTGGGAACCGGAAAAGAGGATTCGGTAGCGCTTTTTTCAGAGTCTGAAGGATTTATACGCTTCTTTTCACGATATTACAACCTGATAGTTGACTGGGCAAAAAAACCTGAATAAGACTGGTTTTTGATTTTAATAATCCCGGATCTCATCCATCTCACGAATGTCCATAAGACCCTTCATTGCCTGGGTCTGGACCCAGCGCCCCCCTTCCCGGATAGCAGCCATCGGATTGGTGCCGCCAACTGCTGCAATGCCAATATACTGCGGACTTACCGGGACGCCAAGAAGCGACAGGTTCGGCATTCCTACTTCGAGAATCCCGGTGTAACTGCTGCTCGCCAGTTCATCGAGCACACTCCCGACAAGAGGTTCTGCCTCCATATGGAACTCCCGGATATTTGCAAGAATATTCCCGCTCCCCCGCCGCATTACATTGGTTACCGAAGTGGTCTTCTGTGATATGAGTACCTGAAGCGGATCGATGGTGGTGTGCTCGTAGAGAATGATATGCGTAAAGCGGATGGGGGTGCGGTTTTCGATCTCCACTACCCCGCCACCAATCGGGTTGACGGGAATGCCCCGACGGATCAAAAGCCCGTCGAACGTGATACTGCACATGGTGCAGATGCCGGTCAAGCCTTTGGGGATCACAAAATCCGCAACTTTTTCACCGGAAGCATAGAATTTGACCATCCCGCTGACACTGACACCGGTCTTATTTGCATCTTTGAGGATGGATATTGCAAAATCGAGATCCTCGTTTTTTATCAGCGAGAGATTGTACACAACCTTCCCTTCTCCCGCTGCCGGATCGAATGTGACCTGGATGGCAAAATCTTCGATATTATGATTGACAAACTTCAGCGGGAGGGTCATCTTACTAATCTCGGACATGACAATAGAAAAATTGTTCTATAAGAGTAAGGCAATTTATGTATGATGGAACACGATATGCGGGAAAAAGCCAAGAATGCGATGCGACTCATTCTTGAAGCGGCACGGTACGAGGTTGAAGAGGTTGATGAACCCCTCGACCTTTCTGCAGTGCGTGACGGCACCTGCCTGCTGGTGCTCTGTTCGAACGATAAGGATCTGATCGGACAGTTCGATAAGACCAATTACAGCCTCATGATCGATGATCACGAGATGAACTGCAAGAAGCTGTTGTTCTCCATGGACAAGGAGATCACAACGGAGAACTGCATCCAGTGGGGAGTCGACGAGTTCGTGCGGTATACCGGAGAGGCAGTCCTTGCCGATATCCTCGACCGCGAACTCTCCCTGGACCTCACCCCGACAAAAGCCAAAAAAGCAGCGGTAACCGCAGCTGCTGCTGCCGCAGCCAAGGAAGAAGAGCCTTCAGGCATCACGATACCCCACCTCCCCATAAAGATCACCGAGCAGGCAGCGATCCGCACGGCAGGAGTGCAGGGTGTGGCAAAACTGCGGTTCATCCCCCATTTCCTGTTCCACTATACGAGCAGCGGAGAGCAGGTGTACAAAGACCGCAGGATTCCCTTTGATGCAGATGGCTGGGGTGCGATCAATGCAATCAACGGGATACGGATTGATCTTGATGGGAAGCAGGTTGAAGAGACGTAGATCCCCAACGGAGCTGATGTCTGCGATTCACATATCCGCAAGGATGAAGCCTCCGAGCGTATCGTTGTTGAACTGATCGAACGGCTCACCCAGAAAGTCCGGATCAAGCAGGAGAAGGGCGATGCAATCTTCTACGAAGAGAAGATCTTAAAACCCGACCGGAAAAATATCACCATTGATTCCAAGCAGATCTATGTCCCGGTCTGGCAGATACGGGGTAAGAAGATCGTCGAAGTGAATGCATTCACCGGAGAACTGCTCTCAGAACCGATGGACGAAGGCTGCGAAGTCTTCTGATATGGGGATCGGTAGTTGAGTTCACAGGGGGAACAAGCTCCCCCAATACCAGTTTTTCTTATTATGATAAAGGAAATCCCATGATCATTGTTCTGGGTGGCGGCCCGGCTGGCAGGAACGCATCGATCCGACTTGCCTCCGCAGGAAAAGAAGTCCGGCTCATAGAAAAAGGGGGCCTTACGGGTATTGGGGGCCAGTGCCTCCACTTCGGCTGTATGCCTGTCTGTGCCCTAAATGACGTGGCCCGGACGATCCATTCATTCCGTACATTCCAGCATCTCGGGATACTGGACGCATCTCCTGCAATTGATCTTCCGAAAATGCTTACAGAGATGCATGCAATCCAGACAACGATCGCATCGATTCTTGATACCGAGACAAAATCGGCCGGTGTAGACATAGTCTACGGGAAGACCGGGCGTATAGAAGGAAAGACAGTCTTTCTTGATGATGAGAGGATAGAGGCCGATGCGGTAATAGCGGCTACCGGATCACGACCCCGTATTCCGGAGATCCCGGGAATCGATCTGCCGGAAGTGTTCACTCCGCATTCCCTGTATAACCTGAAAGCGATCCCGGAAAAACTCACGATCATTGGAGGGGGGATAATGGCTGCTGAATTTGCGTATATTTTCAGCACATTTGGCAGCGAGGTTACCCTCCTGTGCAGGAGCACGTTCCTGAAAGATATCGATAAACACCTCCATACCCTTGCCCTTAAAGATCTCACTTCAGCAAATATCCAGGAAAATACACAGGTCCGGTCAATAGACGGAAGTTCCCGGGTAAATACACTCACTCTGGCAAAAGAGGGGAAGACCTCCCTGCATGAAACAGATGCGGTCCTCATCGCAACAGGACTTGTTCCGCGTTCTGAAATGCTCAATGGTATCGAGAAAGGACCGGGGGGGGAAGTCATCGTTGACGAGCATATGCGCACCAGTGTTCCGGAGGTGTATGCCTGCGGGGATGTGATTGGTCCTCCCTACCTGACACCGGTGGCCCGGCACCAGGGTATTGTTGCCGCGGATAACATCCTCGGGATTCCCCGCACCATGGATTACCGGTACATCCCGCAATCGATCAACCTGTCGCAGGAACTGGCATTCTGTGGCCCGGGTACTGAGAATGCCGCATCCCTTTCGATTCCGGGCCCGGCCGGACCGGGCACATTCTGGAAAGTTCCCTCAAGGGATACCGGCCTGGCAAAAATATTTCTCAACCGGGAGAACGGTGCACTCGATGGCGTATGTGCAGCAGGACCGGGCGGCGGGCTCATTGCAGGATACATGGCATTTCTCATGAGCCGCCATCTCTCGGTTCATGACTTTGAAGAGTTCATCGAAGTCCATCCTTCCAACGACGGGGTGTATGGGCTGGCAAAATATGCATCAGGACTGCTCAAAAAGCAGAAAAAACCTTAACCGGATGCCCGATTATTCTCCTTACTGCCGTGTAGAGAAATTATCTTCCCTGCCAGACAGCCATTCTTTTTTCCGACGCAAATGCTGATGGTATTATTACCCCCGGAATCGCATAATTACGATAAACATCCTTACTGTCGTGGTGCTTTTAAGATGACAAATATCCTCGAAAACGTTCCGTTTGAAATAACCAGGCTCGATAAAATAACTTCGCTTCAGGAGAAAGGTATCACAATCTTTCCCCCCACGTTCGACCGTAAGGATACCGTTGCTGAGATCAAAACAAAATACGCCGATATAACGCACGAAAAGAGCGTGGATGGCGTCACCACTGCGGGCAGGGTCTATATTGTCAGGAACCACGGCAAGACCATCTTTGCCGATCTTGGCGACGAGTCCGGCAAGATCCAGCTCTACATCCGGAAGAACGATCTCGGTGAAGAGCAGTTCGAGCTCTTCAACCAGTACATCGAGCGCGGGGATATCATCGGAGTCTCCGGCCATGTCTTCCGGACCAAACTCGGTGAGATCACCATCTGGGTGGACTCCTTTACCCTGCTCTGCAAAGCAGTTTGTTCCCTCCCGGAGAAATTCCACGGGCTTACTGATGTGGAGAAGCGTTACCGCCAGCGGTATGTGGATCTCATCACCAATGAAGAGAGCCGCCAGACCTTCCGGGACCGGAGCCGGATAGTTGCCCTGATCCGAAGGTTCCTCGATGACAACGGGTTTTTGGAATTCGAGACCCCCATCCTCCAGCCGGTGTACGGGGGAGCAAACGCCCGTCCGTTCACCACCTTCCACCACTTCCTGGACCAGAAACTCTTCCTGCGGATCGCTCCCGAGCTCTATCTCAAGCGTCTCGTAGTGGGTGGCTTCGAGAAGGTCTTTGAGATCGCCCGTAACTTCCGGAACGAGGGTGTGGATACCAACCACAACCCTGAGTTCACGATGGTGGAGATCTACTGGGTATACCGGGACTTCCGGGACATGATGGAACTTACCGAGAATATCGTCACCTCCGTCATCCAGTCGATGCACGGGAAACACGAGATCCCGTACGGGGAGATTACCCTGAATTTCGCCAAACCATGGAAGAAGATCACCATGGAAGATTCCGTAAAAGAGTATGCGGGCATCGATATCTTTGCTCACAGTGTCGAAGAACTCCGGTCACTGGCACTCCAGCACAAGATTCCGGAATCGGGAAAACTCCAGTCCCAGAGGGAGTTCCTCATCGCCTTCTTCGAAGAGCTTGTTGAGGGAAAACTGATCCAGCCAACCTTCATCTACGATTACCCGGTGGAGAATTCCCCGCTTGCAAAACGACACCGCACCAAAGAGGGATTCACCGAGCGGTTCGAGTTCTTCATCAACGGTATGGAAGTGGGAAACGGGTTCTCGGAACTCAACGATCCTGTCGACCAGAAAGCACGGTTCGAGGCGCAGGACGAGAAGCGGAGAATGGGCGATGTTGAAGCCCAGATGATCGATTACGATTTCATCAATGCTCTCGGGTACGGCATGCCGCCAACGGGTGGCGTTGGTATCGGTATCGACCGGCTCGTGATGCTCCTGACGAACAATAACTCCATCAAGGAAGTGATCCTCTTCCCCTCGATGAAGATGATACAGCCCGGTGAAGAAGTCGCAGAAGAGGAAAAGCCGGAAGCAGGGAACTGATCTTCCCGGCTTATTTTTCTTTTTTATCTAGTTTTACACTCTTTTCGAGTGAGTATAAGAGATGTTGATCCAATGCCATTTTTTATGAATTGACAATTTTCCAAAGTATGTGTTTTCTGATGTTCCGGTTTACCTTCGCCGGATTGATGTCTGCGGTAATTGCGAAGAAATGAAAGGAGGCATCGCCCCTCCCTCCGGTTTCTCTCCGGAAAGACCCTCACAGGGATAACAATTCCGAAGGATAAGAAATGACCCTACTTCAGGGAACTGACCGGTTATCCGGTCTCGATCTCCATTGTTGGATCGGTATCCCTGATGATCTTCAGGACCTCAGCCATTTTCTTATCCATGGCGATCTTAGTGTCGGCCTCGAGGTTGATCCGGATGAGCGGCTCGGTATTGGACGATCTCAGGTTGAACCACCATGACGGATAATCTACCGTAAGCCCGTCAAGATGATCGATTCTCGCGTCAGTATACACCGCCATGAGGGCCGCCATGATGGTATCCGTGCAACTCACCCGGATATTCACTTCCCCGGTTGAGGAGTATTTCAGGAGCGGGCGGATGAGGTGCGAGAGCGGCTGGTCTTTAATCGAGAGGAGGTTGATCATCTGGACCATGGCAAAAATACCATTGTCACAGAAGCCCATGTCCCTGAAATAGTAGTGCCCCGAGAGCTCGCCCGCAAACAGGGCGTTCTCCTGCCGCATCTGTTCCTTGATGAATGCGTGGCCCACCCGACACCGGACTGCCCGGCCCCCGAGGAGGGTGATCGTCTCGGCAACAGCCCGGCTTGAGCGCAGGTCGTACAGGAATGTCGCACCCGGCTGCCTGGTGAGGTAATATTCTGCCACCAGGGCCGTGATAAGGTCTGCGGGAACCCGTTCTCCACGTTCATCGATGAAGATGCACCGGTCTGCATCCCCGTCAAATGCAACCCCGAAGTCCGCATGGTTGTGCCGGACACTCTCCTCCAGCTCGGTTGTAGCCGACGCAAGGAACGGATTGGCACCATGGTGAGGAAAGGTCCCGTCGGGTTCGAGGTTCAGGGTTACCGGGGTTAAGGAAGGGAACTTTCCAAAGAGCCCTTTCAGCTCCGGTCCCGCCATCCCGTCCCCGGCATCGGCTGCAACGGTGAGCGTGCCGGGATTGTGGACAAAACCTGCCACGGCATCGATATAGGAGCGAGTCAAATCCCCTTTCGCATACGTTCCGGCGTGAGGTTTCCCGGCATGCACCCTGCCATCAGGCATCTCTGTCACCATGCGCTCGAGAGCGGGAAGCCCCTCATCGCCTGAAAGGGGTATCGCCCGTTCACGGCAGAGCTTGATGCCGTTCTTGGGTGATGGAAGGTGAGACGCCGTGACCATGGCACCCCCGGCGAATTTCC
Organism: Methanomicrobiales archaeon; assembly: GCA_037141115.1. Taxonomy (GTDB): domain Archaea; phylum Halobacteriota; class Methanomicrobia; order Methanomicrobiales; family Methanospirillaceae; genus Methanoregula. Next base: position 11,575 of record JBAXDE010000022.1, read on the forward strand.
CTTCGATTATGGCATAGTACAGCAGCGGAGAACTGGTCAGGCCGAAATCAGCCACGGAACCCCCGGCGGCAATACATCCCTGGATAAAAGAGGATGCAAGGGCTGGCGAGGAGAGGCGGGGATCCCGGCCGACCGCAATTGTGCCGAAGTTCATGAGGTGGGCAAATGCAGCCCCGATCTTTTCTGCTGTTTTTTCATCCAGTTCATCCGGGTATGAGCCCCGGATATCATATGCCTTGAATATACCGGTCATAGTAATTCCTTTTTCGCGATGATGTGAGCATCTTCCTGCATTGGGGGGTATTCTGGCCTGCAACCGATGTGTTGCACGCCGTATCTCCCCGGTGTCGTCCAGGTAATAATGGCGGACCCGATGCAGAGAGTCATCGAGCTCACAGACCGGGGGATACCCGGTCGGGATGGTAAGCCCGTTGATCTCGTTATCAGATATTGTATCGAGGTACTTGATGAGGGCACGGATACTGTTGCCATGGACCACAACCAGGAACCATGTATACTCCCGAACCGCAGGGGCGATCTGCCCGTCCCATTACGACATCACGCGTACCAGCGTGTCTTCCAGCGCGTAACATGCAGATCTTCCCCTTCCAGATCGGAGTAAAGGGGAACGAAGGCCGGGTGCCATGGATCTGTATACTGGCTCGATCTTCCCGGAAATGATCTGGCCGCTATTTTTTTGGGGGGGTACCCTGTCCATGGAAATGGAGGGGGGTCCCTGTCTTTTCCATAAGGGGGGGTAGGGGGCATAAGCGCTAACTTTAGCAGTGGCTATTTATATTTGGAGTTGAAAATAGAACGG
>JBAXDE010000023.1:0-12384 GCA_037141115.1 Methanomicrobiales archaeon
CAGTGCAGTAGAGATCAGTGCCGGCAGGGTGACCGTCTCGTTATCAAGCCCGGTGGCATGCAAGAGGGAGAAGTTGTGATGCGTGCATCCCTTGGGGCCATGGACAATACTTGCGGTATTGCGGACATGCGTAGTCACCGAGAGAGCCCCGGTGAGAGTACAGCCCCCGAATCTAGATGTATGAGTAGGCAAGGGATTCAAGATCTTCAATCTCTAACGGGGTGGGAATGGTAAAACGGGTATTCTCCATCACGCGGGTGGCCAGACTGCGGTAACATTCTGCCTGTGCCGATGCGGGTTCGTACTCGATAACGGTCTTACGGTTGAGTTCGGCAAGCTGCACTACCCGGTCCCGGGGGATGTACTGGATAAGCGAGCTGTTCACCCGTTTTGCAAACTCAGCCACTAGTTCTTCTTCATTGGGCTGGTTCCGGGCATTGCAGATCACCCCGGCCAACCGGGAGGTGCTTTTTGTTCTTGATGATAGGCGCTGAATCGTCTTACAGATATTATTCGCTGCATACAAGGACATCAGTTCCCCGGAAGTGACGAGATAGACATCCTGTGCATACCCCTCACGCATTGGCATGGCAAATCCCCCGCAGACAACATCGCCAAGCACATCATATACAATTACATCGCCTTTCAAGGCCCCGAATTTTTCGAGCAACTGGAACGTAGCGATGATCCCGCGCCCGGCACACCCGACACCGGGTTCGGGTCCCCCTGCTTCCACACAGCGGACACCATTGAACCCGGTAAATTCGATCTCGGAAAGGGTGATCGGTGCTTCGCCCCGCACCCGGACAAGATCCATTACGGTTGGAATAAAATTCCCGTGCATCAGCATCCGGGTACTGTCCCGCTTGGGATCACACCCGATCTGCAGGATATCAAGCCCCATACCGGAGAGTGCAGCGGAGAGATTGGCCGAGGTGGTGGATTTCCCGATTCCTCCCTTGCCATACAGGGCGATCTGTTTCATTACGGTACTATGGAGTGGCAATTTATATTAGATTTCCTGATGTTAAGAAAAGTAAAGTTGTGTTATAGGGATTCCAAAGATCTACCCGGTTATACCCGCCGGCCAACAAGAGCCATAATGAGCATCACTACCGGTATAACCTCGAGCCTGCCCACCCACATCACACAGATGAAAATACCTTTCGAGATGACGGGCATATCAGGAGAGACATACCCGGAACCCAGGCCGCAGGTTGAGAATGCGGAGACTACCGAGAGGACAATCTCGGTTACGGAAAAGGTAGTGAGCTGGAACTGGATGACAGCAAGCGTAGCGACAAAGATGACGGCAACCGAGAGGATGATAACGAGCATGTTCTTTGAAACTTCAAGTTCCGCTGTTGCTTTCGGAATCACCCGTCCCCCGAGCCGGAATGGGAGGAGCACCTTGCCACTGACAAAGAGACGCCGGAACCACCAGAGCAGGGCCTGTATAGCGAGCATGACCCGGTGCAATTTGATTCCGCCTGCACTACTGCCACTCGCACCACCGATGAAGATAAGCATAGCAAGAAAGAGGATAGTCACACTCGCCCACGAATGGATATTGGCGATAGAAAATCCCGTAGTGGTGACGGCAGAAACGGTCATGAAGAGACCCTGGTGCAGGGCTGGCAGATAGTCAAGGTTGTTGAAAAAAACCAGATCATACGTGAGAACAGCAGTGCCCAATGCGATAAAGGCAAAGAAGAGCTTGATCTGTTCATCGCCAAAGAGACTCCAGCGCCGGTTTTCTGCTATCAGGTAATAGAGTTTGAACGGCAGGGCACCTGCGATCATGATGGGGATGAGAATGAACTCGAGCAGAATACTGTTGTAATACAGGATTCCCCCTTCATGCAGGGTGAACCCCCCGGTGGATATTGCCGTAAGGGCAAGGTTGACCGATTCCCACAAGGAAAGCCCGGTGAAAAGGATCAGGCCCAGGGCCAGAAAGGTAAGAATCCCATAGATCTTCCAGAGTGCACGCCCGGTAGAGACCACCGCCAGCATCAGGGGTTCGTCCCGACTTTCTGTCCGGAAGATCTTTGACCGGGAGAGCCCGGTACTGCTTGCCATTGCAATGGCAAATGCGATAATACCGATACCGCTGATCCACTGCATATAGGATCGCCAGAAGAGGAGTGTGTGGGGAGCGGTCTCAAGGGACTGCATCATGGAAAAGGCAGTCCCGGTCCAGCCGGCCATGCCTTCGAAGAGCGCATCGGTAAATCCCATGTGCAGCCCGAGCATAAACGGCAGACCACTCACCATCGCACTGGTGAGCCAGAAGAGAGCAACCGAACATAAAGCAGTTGAAAGTCTTATGCCCCGTTCCGTACGGGGCAGTTTCCGGATGAGCATGCCGATTATGTAGAAGGTCAGGGGCACTGCGGCCATGGGCAGGAGCATATTCCACTACGAGAAAATGACTGCAACTAAAAGGGGAACACAGGTTACAGGGGCTATAAAGACAAAAATGTCCCCGAGATCCGCAATGATCGTGGAAAGATGCTCAAACCGGTGCATCGCTAAAGAATTACCACTGAGGCTCTATTAGTGTTTGCCTCTCGTCACTGGAATAAAAAAAGGGAAGATCAGGGTTTGTTGGTCCAGAGCCCATGGACATTGCAGTACGAACGTACCTTGGCGTTCGTGTCAGCGGTGCAGAATTCTGCTTCGGCCTTTTCACCGGGCTTAAAACCCCGGACATAGACATTCTCCCCGGTCCGGACTTCCACCCATTCGATATAGTGCTTCTCTTCCATGGGGTGGGGAATCGATCCGACTTTCACGACAATTCCCGCTCCTGACTTTTCTACAACCGGGACATGTTTCTCTTTTCCCGCATCAGCGGTCTTCTCTGCCTGCAGGGTCATTGGCTGTCCACAGCAGACCATCGTACCCCCCGAGGCATGAACGACCTTGGTAATGTTTCCGCACACTTCACATTTGTATACTTCAAACAATTTTGTCATATATTACCTCCATATTCATACAATGTTGATCTCGCGGTGCTTCTTTAATATATCGTCCGCAAGACGGTCGAGCTGCTTTAACGTTGCCTCATCCGGCTGCCCTTTCACCAGAACCGGCTCGAGAACTTCTACTTTGACGTGATCGAGCATCTTTACGATCGTCTCAACCGTTTTACCGCCCCAGCCAAAGGACCCGATAACGGATGCGAACCGTACTTTGGGTTTGAGCACGTTTGCCAGGTAGGTAGCATACACCACCTGGGGGTGAGGTCCAAAGAGAACGGTGGGTGTTGCTACCACGATCGTTGCCGTATCCACCAGTGCAAGCGCCAGCTCGCCGATATCCGTTACGTTCAGGTTGAACGGTTTTACCGTGATCCCGCGGGCGATGAGGGCATTTGTCAGGTATTCTACCATCTTCTCTGTGCTGCCATGCATTGAAATGTAGGGGATCACGACTTCATTTTTCACCGCATCTGAAGTCCAGTCAGCATAAGCATCGAGAATCCACTGCGGATTTTTGTGGATCGGACCATGGCTCGGAGCGATCAGTTTGAGCGGGAGTGTCTTTACCCTTTCAAGATGCCCTTTGATACTGGCCCGGAAAGGCATCATAATCTCGGCGTAATACTTTTTTGCCGACCGGAGAGACACTGCATCATCGGACACATACAGGTCAGATGAGGCCATGTGGAACCCGAAGAGATCACAGGAGAAGAGGATCTGGTCTTCCTTGAGATAGGTGATCTGCGTCTCAGGCCAGTGGGTCCATGGGGTGATATGGAATTCAAGGGTCCGGTCACCCAGTGACAGGGTCTCTTTGTCCCTGATGATCCGGAACCGGTGATCCGGGAGCTGGAGCAATGCAATAAGAAATTCTTTGCATTTCTCGTTGGTCACGATGATGGCGTTCGGGTAGAATTCGAGGATCATTGGCAATGAACCGGAGTGATCCTGCTCAGCATGGTTGACGATCACGTAATCGATCTGTTCAACACCGAGCTTGAGAAGGTTTGAGACCAGCTCAAACTCCTTTGCAGGGTCTACCGTATCAATGAGTGCGGTCTTCTCACTTCCCCTGATCAGGTAAGAGTTGTAGCTCGTACCATCAGGAAGGGGGATCAGTGCATCAAAGAGACGCCGGTCAAAATCAAGTGCGCCAACCCAGAAGATTCCCGGAGTAATTTCCCGTGATACCATAGCAATCAGTCACAACTCCGGTTAAAAAATCTTTTTGCAGCTCCGCAAACGGGACATTGCCAGTCGTCTGCCAGCGAGACAAAGTCCCGGCCCGGGGGAATATTCTGGAGCGGTTCTCCCTTGTCGGGATTGTATTCATGTCCGCATATGGCACACAGGTATTTTTCTGTCAAAAATAAAAACCTCCAAAGGTTGTGGTTCTTACGTAAATAGGGTGTAGATTTGAAATAACCATTTCGATTATACACAAAGCTTACACAGGTTCACTCATCGTGGGGAAGCGGACCGGGAAGACTTTTCTCAAGATCGTATCGTTCAACAAAAAACTTAAATGAATAATTTTTTAAAACGGCGGTTTCGAGCGAGAAAGATTTGAGGATCTCAAACATGAAATCGATCCGGGAATCAAAATTATGCGGCATGAGCGAGTTGAACTCTTCTTTGAACATCTCATCCGTTGCCAGACGTTCTTCAACTCCGAGAGCCCGGGCAGCAACCGCCGAAAGTCCGGCATAATACCAGATCTCGATCTCTTTGATAACGATAACAATGCTGTGGCCCGAGATGTTGTCGAAGTGAGAGTAAAGTATCTGCTTTTTATCCCTTACCGAACGTTCGGAATCGATATCGGCAACAAAGATGTAATCATTGTTCATCTGCCGGACACTCTTTAAAAAATTGTCCACCTTCACCCTCTTGATACAAGCATAAGCAATGATCTCGACCGATTCATACCGGGAGACAAAGAGGGGTTTTATGATACGGCCAAAGAACCTGACATCGTCTTCTCCTTCAACAAGAATAAAAAGCCGTTTTTTCATGCTCACAATCCCAACAGGTTCTGGACATAGAGCTCTTCAATACCGATCTCATTTTCCAGAAATGTCCTGACCTCTTCTTTGTCTGCCGGTCGTGAGATTACTGAAAAACCCTCACTGTCCCGCGATATGAGAAGGATATCTTCAAGGCTGACATGTTTGACCACCTCGGTGCTGTGGGTGGTGATCATCAGCTGCTTTCGTGCAGAAGACTCCTTCATCATCGCCATGAGACGGGCAACAATGAACGGGTGGATATGGCAGACGGGCTCTTCAATAATAATGAACGGCTTGTCCTCAAAATAGAGCGCGATTATCAGGGCAAAGATGACAATAGTTCCGTCAGAGAGGGAAGAGGCAGGGAGATCACGGCTTTTTGCATATCGCTCGCGAAGGGTGAGGATAAGAGAGACATCCATGAACTTTTTTACCGAGAAATCCTCAACAAAAGGCAGAATATCCCGAAGGAGGTTTGAGAATTTTCGTTTCTTTTCGGGATCTTCAATAATGGTTTTCACTACTACCGCAAGATTACTGGCATCCTCTTCAAGATCCCGTTTTCCCGTAATCGCTGAGCCCCGTTTCGGGATTTTTGGATCGATATCATACATCGCTATCCGGTCAAAGAACTTCTCTACATGAGGCAGCGGATAGGCACACGAGCTCTCGAGCAGAAGGGTATGATCTGGCAGATGTACCCCGCGGAAAAAGACCGGAATAATCTCCTGTTCCGTAAGAGGGCAACCATCTGGGATCTGGACAACAAATGAAACAACGCCCATCTCATTGATTACCTGTATCTCACCTCGTCCCGGGGCAGGATTTTTGGCAACTGCGGTCCCTGTTTTTTCGCACGATGATATCTCGCATCCGATCACGAGCCGGTCCCGGATAATCGCAAATCCATCTCCCTGGTCATCGAACCGTATCGCAAACTCGTAAGAGGATTCGCAGGACTGGATTTTGAGAAATGTATTCCCGCCGGATTTTGGATCAAAAATGTCCTGCCTCTGATCCGGGGTATAGGAAACCCGTACCACAAGATCCCGGACACAGCCGATCTTTGCATTCCGGATAAATTCTGCCCCCCCTGCATACCGATCGCATTTACCAGCCCGTGACGCGCAATATCCCGCAGGAACTTAAATATGCTGATAAAATTGGATTTTCCCGCAGCATTCGATCCTATTACCACATTGAAGCGGGACAGATCAATATCGAGTTCTGAAAAACTCTTGAAATTTTCCACATGTACCTGATGGATGGGCATGAAAACTCCGTGATCTTCTCGTTACCCTGCAAGAAAAAGAACGTATTGGTTCAGGAAGAGTCGGATAATAGATGAAAAAAATGTCAGTTCAGGGAAAAAATAGAGGTTTAGGGATTGAGCACCATGATCACATAATTGAGATATGCGGCAAAACTGATCCAGATCAGACAAGGGACGAGGAGTGCTGCGCTGATAATAGAGAACCGGAATACCTGCAGGATTGTACAGAGCAGGAATGTCCAGAGCGCAACGATGCACAGGAAAGCAAAAAAGATCATATGCCATCCAAAGAAGAGATAGGACCAGCTGATATTCAACCCCAGCTGGAGAAGAAAAAGTAAAAGCCCGACAAAAACCTCTCCTTTGGTGATGCCTGACTGCAGGATCAGATAAAGGGAAAATCCCATGAGAATATAAAGAGCAGTCCAGACGGGTGCAAATGCCCATGAAGGAGGTGTCAGTTCAGATTTTTGCAGGCCGGCATACCATGTAGGTATTGAGGGAGTGGAATACGCTGAACCGACATACCCTGCAAGAAGGCAGATGCCAATGGCAAGTACAAAATAGAGGACTTTTTTTATGAGATTTCTAACCGTCATACCCTATCATCCGACATAATATAGTAAACCATAAATAAAATTATTTCGGATAAAAAACGATTACCGGTTTGCAGATATGAGAATGAACCCATGCATTCTGACACAAATAATGATAACCCTTATTTTAATTCATTGAGGGTTAAGACGCAGGCACCTCGGGAAGAAACTTCAGGCTCATGCATATCCAAAGGTCATTTTCCCTTCCGGTAAGACCGGAAGATATTCATCCAGGAAAGAACACCCCGCGATCGCGGCTCAGGAAACACCCCTTCTGCAACTGATTTTACCTCCTCAATGGAATAGAAGGCATTGGGATGGAATTGCTTGATGATACCAACAACATGAGCAAGATCCTGCCGCTTGATGATGGTAAAGACCATCTTGACCCTGCCCGTTCCTCCTTCCCCATCGATACTCGTGACCCCGTAATTATGGGAACGTAAAAACTGCATGAGCTCAGACGGATCATTCTTGGTGATGATCCGGACACTGGTGAGGCCAAGGGAGAGTTTCTCCTCGATTGCCATACCAACAACCGTCCCGTCAGCAAACCCGGCCCCGTAGGCGATATAGCAGACAATATTTGTCAGGTTGTTCATCACCTGGCCAATGGCCACAAGCCAGATGATCACTTCAAAAAAACCAATAATTGCCGGGAGGTACTTGATCCCTTTCGACATGAAGATGACACGAATCGTATCAAGGCTCATGTCGCAGACGCGGGCGCAGAAGATCATGAGCGGCAGCACGACAAATCCAAACAAAGGAGATGTGAGGAAGGCTTCAACCATGATTATCTCTTTTTTTGCCAGTGCGGGGAATTAATAGTTTGGGGGGATGAGAAAAACCCATTGTAGTGCAATGTAACTCATGGGAAAAATTGAGGAATGGATACGGTTTTCCCTGAAATGCAGACAAAAAAATACCAGAAAAAAAAGAAATTTCAGATCATGTACTGGAAACGGTATCGTTGGTAACTGAGAGTTTGTCCGCCAGGGTACCTGTCATCCCGCCATCAATATTGAGCACTTTCACACCCCAGAGTCCTGTTTTGCCCCCATTGGCTACCTTAAGATCCAGAAGGCAGGTGATCTTTTTTGTATCAATGGAAGTCGGTGTAACACAATAAAGTTCGTTTGTTCCCTGAACAAAGGTCACTTTCACACCCTCCTTAAAATTCTCACCATTGATGGTCATTGCAAGCTGGGTGGCATTCAGTTCAGCTGTCGTGGGGGATATGCCCCTAATAATCGGGGGAGCCTGGCCAATGGTAAATGCACTGGTTTTGGTATCCGACTTCCCACCGGGATTGGCAACCATGACATTGTAGCTCCCCTCATCTGCGCCATTGAGATTGAAGGTGCAGCCAATCGAAGTTGCAGAAGAGACGGATACGCCGGTTGCCGTAATTGACGGATACCCGGCCCTCATCAGTTTTACCGTTGCACCGTTCTCGAAATTCGTACCGGTGATCGTTGCACCAACTACTGCATCCTTGGCACCATTGACGGGGGATATTGCCGTCACCGTGGGGGAATTACCGGAAAGGGTTGCAACAACGGTCGGGGGGATAGTTGGCGTGATAATGACTATGGATGAGACGGTTACATGAGCAAGTTTTACCGGATAGACTTTCTCGACTAACGTTCTTTCAACTTTTTCGGTCCTGTTATCATTGAAATGTCCCCATGACCCATCGGTATTTTTGTGGATCCAGGCACGGGTGTACATATCATTATTCGTGTCGTACTTCGTGATGACATACAAGGCCTGTTCTGTTGATGACGCGGATTTGGCAATGATGTCTCCTGCTGCAAACTTTGCTGCTGGCATTGCGGTTGTAGGCACCGGTGCTGTACCAGTCGAAGACTGATCGGAACACCCCGCAATCATTACGACAAAAACAAGAATAGCGCAGATGAGAAGTCCGTTGGTAATTCCTTTCTCCATATACGTAACGTTCGGTGGATAGGTGTATAATATTTTTTATCAATGGGCCGGCTGAAAAGCACATCACTTCCCGGGCAGCGCAACAGTCCTGAAATTCCGGATAAAATACCAGTGTATCCCAAGAAGTGTGATGACCGCAAGGAGTGCAGACCCATATACCGCAGGAGCGGCGGCCTGAGAGACTGACACACCGGTACGATCTGCCATAACAAGGGACAACCCGAATGCAACAAAGATACTTGCCGCATAGACATCCCGGACTGCAAAGAAGAAGACCGCTGCTGCAAGCCCGAGCACCAGAAATCCCACCAGCGCAGGTTGCAGTTGAACCGGCGGGCTGTGTGCAAAGGAGGTTATGCAGAAGAGCCAGGCGGTGACCAGGATACCGGCTGCAATGGAGATAACGGTCCCCCCGTCCCGCACAAATGCCTGAACATGGGTCCCGAGAAGCGCCCAGCAGACCATCACCGATGCAATCGCGGTCGGAAGCAGGAGAAGGAAGGAATATACGAATGCAACACCGTCTGCCCCGGAGGGTGAGAAGAGGTCCCTGACCAGATATCCAAAAAACAAGGTCAGGGCACAGGCATACAACGTCCGGCGCACAGGCATAAACCCAATCTGGAAAAGATTTACTGCACCGGTGACGAACGATTCCCGGATACAGTAAACCGGAATGATCATTCCCGTGATAATGCAGGAAAAAACCGTGTAAACAATAATGCCTTGTGGATCTGCGTACCGGAACAACTGGTGATCTCCTTCAAACAGGGCGGTTACAATCATCCAGATGAAATAGATGGCAAAGGGGATCACCAGCAGTCTGAAGAGACCGGAACGCGATTGCGGGTTGTAAGACGGTCTGATCAATACGGGTACTGATGGTGCTTCCTCGCTCACCGGGTTTTGCGCCCTCTTCATGGTCGATTCACTTCGTTCACGCGGATTTAATTTTCATCACATCAGCAGATTGCCGTTGCACGTTATTCAAGACAGGTATACCCGGACTACCGTTAAGTCCGGGTTTCCAGAAACTCTCGTATAGCGAGCTCACGCCGTTCTTTTTCAAGGGGATGGATAGTCATCCGGTCATCAAAGGTGGGAAGGGCACGTTCATAAAAGATGCCAAGAGCGATCCGGGCATCACTGTTGTAATCCCATTCACGGGAATGAGCGCACGCCGTTTCAAACTCCAGCTTATCGGCAGCAGGAAGATCATACACATGGGAATCATAATAGTCAGTTGCCGGAAAGAACGTGGCACAGATCTGGAGCACGTCGATGAATGAAAATCCCTTATGGGCGATACCTGCCCGTATCAGCGCCTTGAGCGGATCCATCTTACGGGTGTATCCCCGGGCAATGAACGTCGCACCGCTCGCAAGCATGAGTTCTACCGGATTGATGGGATACTCCGCGGTACCTGAAGGTGTCGATTTCCCCTTAAAACCGAGAGGGGATGTAGGAGTGTACTGGCCGGTTGTAAGTCCATACACCCGGTTGTTATGCACAATGACCGTGATATCGACATTGCGTTTTGCAGCAAAGATCAGGTGATCAAGTCCCTCAGCATACGCATCCCCGTCTCCTACGCAACAGATCACCGTCAGGGCCGGGTTTGCAAGTTTTATACCCGTTGCCACAGGAATCGCTCTCCCATGCAGGGAATAGAAACTGTTGATATTGAGATAATCGGCAATCTTTGCATGACAGCCTATACCCGAGACAAGGACCACATCATCGAGGGATTTTCTTTCCTTTACCCTGTCGGCTAACAGGTTTTTTAAGGTGTGCTGGAGTGCAAAGTTCCCGCAACCCGGGCACCATGTATTCCGGGCGCCGGTGATGAGTTCACGGGTCATCAGATACCCGCCTCCTTTACCCGGGATACCAGATCTTCAACAGTAAAAGGCCGGCCATCTGACCGGAGGATCTTTGCATTGGCTATAATGCCGTACTCCCCGGCAAGCGTGGCCAGCTGACCGGTGGCATTCTCTTCAACAACAATCAGTCGTTTCACCCCGGCAAGAGAAATTTTGATCTGGTCAAGGGGGAACGGGGCAAGCACGATGGGGCGCACAACCTGGAGGCCGAGTTCTGCGGCTGCCTCTTCACAGACACCCTTTGTTGATCCCCAGCAGAGGAGCGCAGTGGATGCACCGGGTTTGCCCGATTGAACAACCCCGTGATAATCCTGCATCATACCAGCCAGCGTCTCCCATTTTTTTAAACGCTTTTTTGTCATCTGAATTGAGAGCACTGCATCTTCAGCCGTGATCCCCGCTTCGTCATGCATGTAGCTGTTCACCTTCACAACGGCATCAGTCATGCCGGGAAATGCCAGGGGAGAGATCCCTGATTCTGCATTCTCATAGCGGCGATACGGGATCTTCTTGTCCCAAAGGGAGACCCCCGGGCCGGTTGAATCAGGAGAGACAGATGCCGTATCCAGGCTGTAGATTCCCTCCGAGAGGGTTTTATCCACCAGTATGAACGCCGGCACCTGGCATCTCCATGCGATATCCATTGCCCGTTCTGACCAGTCCAGTGCTTCCTGTGCATCTCCGGGGGCAACGATCAGACGGGGAAATTCCCCCTGCCCGGCATGGAGTACAAACAGGAGTTCGGTCTGGCCGGTAAACGTGGGGAGTCCGGTTGAGGGGCCGGTTCGCTGGGAAACAACGAGCACGAGGGGGAGTTCTGCCATTCCGGCAAGGGAGAGGCCTTCGGTCATCAGGCAGAATCCCCCGCCGGATGTGCCGACAGCAGACTTTTTTCCTGCGTAGGAAAACCCGAGCGCCATGAGGATCACCGCAATCTCGTTCTCCGGGTGCACAACAGTTATTCCAAACAGTTCTTTCTCATCAGCAAGAAAATGAAGAATCCCTGAAGAGGGGGTCATTGGGTATGAGACATAGGCATCCAGTCCGCCCCGGATCAAGCCCAGCCCGATCGCTTCATTACCCGATACCAGTGCCTGGGGCCGGTTCTCACATCTTTTAATAGGATGGACGGGTTCGAACAGGTCATAGGCCTTCCTCGCAACGGCAAGATTCTGATCCGCTCCTTTCGGGATATGCCTGCGGAATACCGCATCAACAACATCCCAGTCAATCCCCGCCGTTCTGGCAAAACCCCCGATGAGCGCCGAATTGCCCATGATGGCCGGAGCGTTTTCCTCAGCAAGGATGGCCTTTAACGGAATACCATACGCAGCGTTCTTTACCAGATCCTTATTGGCTATGATCACGGTATTCTGCGAGTATTTTTCTTTGTGCCGTTCAATGGTCTCCTCATTGAGTGCCAGCACAAAATCGACATGGGTGCGACAGGCGCCAATCTCCTGTTCCATACCCAGGATGATAGCAAAGTTGTGTCCCCCCCGGATCAGGGACGGATAATCGAAATACAAATAAATGCGATAGCCAAGATGGTTGAGCAGCTGTGCGATAATAGCACCGGCACTATTGATCCCATCCCCTGCTTTTCCCCCTATAAGAACAGATACCTCATTCCACTGCCGTCAGGTTAATTTTGAAAACATAGATATCCATCAGATATTAGTA
>JBAXDE010000024.1:0-12154 GCA_037141115.1 Methanomicrobiales archaeon
TTTCCCCGGTTATCGCACCCACAATCGGGGCACTGTTTGTGCTCGGACTGATATTCTGTTACTACGACTTTTAGCGGGGGGATATCACAGACTTGCCGTCGTTCTATATCGATTACCGGTACGTCTTCCAGAGATGCTCCGCATCCAGCACATTTCGTTGCTTTACAGAGGACGGTCTTTTCCGGATTATCCACCATTTCCAGCGTGTGCCCCGGATGACCTTTTTGTCCACCTACGGGGCGTTCTCCCTGCTTCCGCTGACTCTTGGGTTTTATGAATACGTCCGTTGATGGCGGACGACTGCTGTTCCGGCTATTCTGCTTGATCTGGGATTCTAGTTCCGCTATCCGGGCTTCCAGTTGTTCGATTTTTATGGTAAGTTCGGTTATTATCCGAGATTGCTTCTCTATCAACAAAGCCTGTGCTGCGATTATTGATTCTTGACGCTCAATGAGATCTATGACTGCTTCTGGACCGCTATTGTAAATTGCCAGGATTTCTTCTCGTCTCGTTGGCATTTTGCTTATTTTACTAAATACTCTCTTAGTATTTGGATCTGCCGGTTTACGCTATGATTTCGCGAAGATTCTACACTAAAAAAGGATTCCAAGGCATGATATAGATAGTTACAAAAAAACATTTGTTGGTTACCAGCGCCGTGAAGCGATGATGAACAGGCAAACGAGCATCTACCTTCAGGGTCACTTTGAAGACAGTTGTCTGACTCACAGGTTTAAAAAAAAGATCGCATAATGACCAGACCAGGGAATTGCTTTTTATTGGAAGCTTCGCACAGTTATCTCATCAAAATATTTCACCAGCCTCATTGATGCACTCATCAGGAAGAGATTTCCCCCTTCATCTTTTTTCCCCGCAGCAGCCGGTGATACGCCACGGCAAACCGGTGGGCCTCGTCACGGATCTCCTGCAGGTATCGGAGTGCTGCTCCTTTCGGATCAAGGTGGCGGGGTAGAATTTCTCCCGGCACATATACTTCCTCCTCTCTCTTGGCAAGAGCGATCACGGGAATTTCCAGTTCAAGGTCTATGAGCACTGCCTGAGCGGCAGAGAGTTGTCCTTTCCCCCCATCAATGACAATGAGATCGGGCATATCGGTCTCTTCCACAGAAAGACGCTGGTAGCGCCGGGTCACCACTTCTGCAATGGAGGCAAAGTCATCGATTCCCTCCACGGTTCTGATCTTGAACCGTCGGTAATTTTTCTTATCAGGAGACCCGTCACGAAACTGCACCATGGAGCCGACCATGGAGGTACCGGAGAGATGCGAGATATCGAAACATTCGATGACATGCGGGGTGTCCGGTAGTTCAAGGGCGACCTGAAGATCACCGGTCTTGAGTGCCCCGCGCCGGAAACTGAGCTCAATATTGATGTACACCAGATCGAGCAGTTTCTTTTTCTCGCCAATCTTCGGAACGGTAATCTGCACAGAACTTCCCCTGCGTTCGGTGAGATATTCGTTGAGTGCAGCATCGATTTCGTGGGAAAGGATGAGTTCTGTTGGAGGGGAATGATCCGCATAGTACTGGACAAGGAACTCTTCAAAAAAATCCTCAACCGCCTCAAAGGAATATTCCTGTTTCTGGATCAGGGTGCCTTTCCGGACGGCAAAGACCATCAGCGAGACCATACCATCAGCAACCGTGTACGCGATCACATCCTGGTCGCTCTCTTTCGGCAGCTCGACCGACTGCCGTTCTGACAAGCGCTCGACTGCACCGATCTGGTTGCGCAGGGAAAGCGCCTTCTCGTATTCCTGTGCTTCAGATCTGCCCGCCATCTCATCGCGGAGTTGCTTTACGACCTCGCTCCCTTTGCCTTTGAGCAGGGTCACTGCCCGGTCAACCTGTATGCGGTATTCTTCCGGGCCGATTGCACCGATGCAGGGCGCGCTGCAGGAGTGCATGTGATAGCGCAGGCAGGCACGTTTCAGGAGTTTCCGGCACGAACGAAGAGTGAAGGTGCGTTTGATCACGCGAAGCACCGCATCGCGTTCACCTGAGGACACGAACGGCCCGTAATAGGCAGCACCTTTGGACCTCTTACGGGCAATCCCGATTCTCGGGAATGGTTCATTGCTGATCTCAATGTAGGCAAACCGCTTTGCATCCTTTAAGTCGATATTGTATTTCGGCTGGTGCTTTTTTATCAGGTTATTTTCTAAAAGTAGTGCTTCTGTCTCGGTTGTGGTCACCAGAAAATCAAGCGATACAATCCGTTCAACCAGTTTCTGCGTCTTGGTATCGTGATCGGTCTTCTGGAAGTAACTCGTCACCCGTTTTTTGAGATCCTTTGCCTTGCCCACGTAAATGATGGTGCCGGCTTCGTCAGAAAAAAGATAGCAGCCGGGGGCGTGGGGGAGATGGGAGAGATCGATCATACGGACATAAGCATGGGTTTGAGGAACTCCCCGGTATAACTTCCCTTCACCTTTGCAACCTGCTCCGGGGTCCCCGTTGCGACGATCTTCCCGCCACCATCGCCACCTTCAGGCCCGATATCGATGATATGATCGGCGGATTTGATCACGTCAAGGTTGTGCTCAATCACCACGACCGTGTTGCCCTTCTCCACCAGGTCATCAAGAACCTTGATCAGTTTCTTCGTATCGTCGAAGTGGAGGCCGGTGGTTGGTTCATCGAGCAGGTAGAGCGTCTTTCCGGTGGCCCGCTTGGCAAGCTCGCGGGTGAGCTTGATCCGCTGGGCCTCCCCTCCGGAGAGGGTGGTGGAACTCTGACCGAGCTTGATGTAGTCCAGCCCCACACGGGAGAGCGTCTCGAGCTTGGTCCGGATGGAGGGAATATTAGTAAACAGGGCAAGTGCTTCTTCTACACTCATGTTCAGCACCTCGGCTATGGATTTGCCCTTGTACTTTACCTCAAGCGTCTCGCGGTTGTACCGGGAGCCCTTGCACTCCTCGCACTCGATATAGACATCGGGCAGGAAGTTCATCTCGATCCGGATCAGGCCATCACCCTCGCAGGCCTCACAGCGCCCGCCCCGGATATTGAACGAGAACCGGCCGGGTTTGTAGCCCCGCATTTTTGCTTCTTTCGTCTCGGCAAAGACCGTCCGGATCTCATCAAAGACTTTCGTATAGGTTGCCGGGTTGGACCGGGGGGTTTTGCCGATGGGGGACTGGTCAATGACAATCACCTTGTCGATCTCGGCATCGAAAATGATCTTGTCGTGGAGGCCCGGCTGATCCCGGGACTCGTTGAGGATCTGCATCATGCCCTTGTAGAGCGTCTCGTACACGAGCGTAGACTTCCCGCTCCCTGAAACACCGGTGATAACCGTAAGTAACCCGATCGGGAACTTTGCATCGATCTTCTTTAAGTTGTTCTCTCTGGCGCCTTTGACCGTGATGAATTTATCCGATTTTCGGCGATTGGCCGGAATATCGATCTTTTTTGTGCCGGCAAGGTACTGGCCGGTCAGGGACTTCTTGTTCTTCTGGATCTGGGGGGGCGTTCCTTCTGCAACAACTGCTCCACCATGAAGACCTGCCCCGGGTCCCATATCGATCAGGTGGTCTGCCGAGCGGATCATATCCTCGTCATGCTCCACGACAATCACGGTATTGCCGAGATCGCGGAGGGTCCGGAGGGTCTCGATCAGTT
Source organism: Methanomicrobiales archaeon (assembly GCA_037141115.1). GTDB lineage: Archaea > Halobacteriota > Methanomicrobia > Methanomicrobiales > Methanospirillaceae > Methanoregula. Next base: position 3,645 of record JBAXDE010000024.1, read on the forward strand.
TCCGGTTGTCCCGCTGGTGGAGCCCGATGGAAGGTTCATCGAGCACGTAGAGCACCCCCATCAGGTTCGAGCCGATCTGGGTGGCGAGCCGGATACGCTGGGCTTCCCCGCCGGACAATGTGCCGGCATTGCGGGAAAGGGTGAGATATCCCAGACCGACCTTTTCTAAAAATTCAATCCGGGAACGGATCTCCTTGATGATCTGGCGGGCGATCTCGGTCTGTTTTTCCGTAAGTTTGAGCTCATTGAAGAACGCGATGCTGTTGCTGATGGAAAGATCCGTGACATCAATGATGGACTTCCCGTTGATCCGGACCGCGAGGACTTTGTCCTTGAGACGCTGGCCTTTACACGCAGGGCAGTCAAAGATTCGCATATACCCTTCGAGATCCCGCTTCCGCCATTCGGACTGGGTCTGCGAATAGAGTCGGGCTGTCTGGGGGAGAAGACCTTCCCACTCCCCGTTGTGGGACCATTGGGCATCCCCGTTCTTCATGCTCATGGCAAAATGCATCCGTTCGGTGGAACCGAACATCAGGGCATGGTACTGCTTCTCGGTGAGATCCTTGATCGGGGTTAAGGCATCGAACCCGAAGTGTTTTGCCACGGTAGCGAGATACTGGCCGCGGAACCCGTCCATCGGGTTGCGGTACTGGGCAACAGCACCGTCAGCAATACAGCGGGTCTTGTCCGGGATGATTAAGTCCGGGTCGAACTCCATCTTCACGCCAAGGCCGTGACAATCCTCGCAGGCGCCGAACGGGCTGTTGAACGAGAACATGCGGGGCTGGAGCTCTTCAAAGGCAAGCCCGCAGACCGGGCAGGCCATGAGTGAAGAGTACGTGGACTCTTTCTCATCCTCCCCGGTGACAAGAACAAGTCCTTCAGATTTTTTGAGCGCGTTCTCAACTGCTTCAACGAGACGGGAGCGATCGGTTGACGCGAGCCGGTCGATCACGATCTCGATATCCTGCTTCTTGTACCGGTCGAGATTTATCTCCTCCTCGGTCCGGATGATATCGCCGTTCACCCGTACCCGTGCATACCCCTCCTTGTTCAGGTCTTTTAAGAGCTGCTGGTAGGTGCCCTTCTTCTGCCGGACTACGGGGGAGAGAATAGTGACCTGGCCCGGATGTTCAGCAGCGATCTGGTCAGCGATCCGGTCGGGGGTCTGGGAGGCAATAGGAATATTATGCTCGGGACAAAACGGGGTTCCGATACGAGCGAACAGCAGGCGGAGATAATCGTAGATCTCGGTAGTGGTTCCAACCGTGCTGCGGGGATTTTTGCTCGTGGTCTTCTGTTCAATGGAGATTGCGGGGGACAACCCTTCGATGCTGTCCACATCCGGCTTGTGCATCATGCCGAGAAACTGGCGGGCATAGGTGGAGAGCGACTCTACATAGCGCCGCTGTCCCTCCGCGTAGAGGGTATCGAATGCGAGCGTGGATTTCCCGGAACCGGAAACACCCGTGATGACAACGAGCTTGTCGCGGGGGATCTCCACGCTGACATTTTTGAGATTGTGCTGGCGGGCACCTTTGATGATAATATTCTTCATTTGTGTGCTGTACGCATCTGCTCAGAAGCTTATCATGGTGAGGGTTGGGGCATGAAAGTGTGGGTGCAGCAATCCAACAATACAATTGTGCCTGCCAATACCCCGATATTACCGTACGAACCGGTACCCCTCTTTCGGTACGGAGATCTCAAACCGGGCTCCTTTGCCGGGTTCACCGGTTTCTGCGATCGTAAGCCCTGTAATGGAAAGGATCTCCCGGGCAAGGAATAACCCCAGACCCGTGTGTTTCCCGTATCCTCGTTCAAAGATATGCTCCTTTTCTTCAAAGCTGATGCCAATACCATTATCCTCATAGATCAGAAGCAGGGTCTCATCATCGGTGAGAGTATAAGAAAACCGTATTTCTGTAACCGGCATTCCATGCCGCAGGGCATTCTCCAGCAGCGTATAAAATGTCTTTTCCAGGAGGGGATCTGCAAGGATCTCAAGACCGCCAAGGTTCGTGGTAACGGAAATGGATTCTGGCAGGAGACCTGTTTTAGACTTCTTTATCAGTCCCTCCACATTCTGCCAGGTCGGGGCATGCACACCAATATCCTGGTATGTTTTTGTGAACAGGATCTGGCGCTCAATATTTCTGACGGCCTGTTCAGCCCGCCGGATGAATTCATGCATCTGGGGATCTAACGTTGTTGTCTCCATTTCAAGGAGTGATAAGTACCCGTTGAGAACGGTGAGCTGGTTCAGGACATCGTGACGGGTTACTGCATTTAAAAGATTGAGCTTGGCATTTGCCCGCTGATATGCCTCTTGTGCGGTCTTGAGTTCGGATGTCCGATCCGCAATCCGCATCTCTAATTCTGAGTATAATATACGGAGTTCTTCTTCTGCTTCCTTTCTGGCAGTTATATCGATGATCGATCCTTCGGCAATATCCATGTGATTTTTTATCCGGACCGAAACCTCACCCCAGAACACCCTCCCGGTTGCAGGGCACCTGAACTGCATCTTATAGCCATGTAAAAAACCATCCCGGAACAGGGTCGCACGTGCCTCCTCCAGATCCGAACGATTCGCGTAATCCTGAAAGTTGCCTGCACCAATAATCTCATCCAGCGAGGTTACATCAAAAAGATTGCACAAATACTGATTGCCTGAGACAAGGGTGTTGCTCGTTAAGCTGATCTCGAAAAGAGCGATCCGGGCTGAGAAATAGAGATCACGGTATTTCCATTCGCTCGCCATGAGTGCTGCTTCACTCTTACTGATCGTATCGAGAGCTGTCCGCAGCGATGAGACCATATGGTTGATACTCTGTTCAAGACCCTGGAACTCAGCTACATTCGTAGAAGCGATCTTGCAATCGAGATCCCCCCGGGCAATCCGGTCCACATCAGATACGATTCCCGCTATAGGTTTTGAGAGAGCGCGGGAGAGGATAAATGCAGAGCCGCAGCCAACAATCAACACTAATATTGCGATCATGGCAATCCGGGGAAACTGGCGGGCAAAAACCGTATCCATTAATGATTTGTTGTAGGTAATTTCCACAATCCGACTCAAATCAGATCCGTATTCCTTATTTTTCAGATCAATAAAAAGATAGGTAACTGACTTGCCGGTCCCCGGTTGTGTAATGACCGTTCCTGAACGGTTGTTGATTACACCCATAATCGCTGCTTTGGCAAGATCATCCGGGACATAGGTGACATCATCGGTAAGGTGTCCCGTTACATCGAATATCCGGGTCTGCTCAATTGAGGGGTTGTTTGCTGCCAGGGTATTGATGATATCATGGGAATTCAGTGCAACCCGTTCTTTACTAAACGCACTTCCACTCAACCCAAGTTCAAGGATAAACCGGTGATCCGGAGTCGGCATATAGGCATATTTGCGGAGAGCGCCGCTTCCACGGTCTTCCCTGACAATCCGGTCCGGGAAAAAACCTTCTGAATTCCTGATCCGGGTCAGGTATTCATAAAAATAAGGGATCTCTTTGAAGTCTGTGCCCAGTTCCGGTTGGTAGGTTGTGTACTCGATAACTCCCGATTCGTTGATGATATAGATGTCATACTGATCCCCCAGCTCGTGCCGGATTGCATCCAGATCCATCTTTGCCGGATCATTGCCCGCATGATGATACTCCTGCATCACACGATCAAGTCCCTGGCGCATCTCCTTGTTCAACGAGTTATCAAAAAGGTTAAAACTCGCATCCACCAGATGGATCGTGGCAATGATATTCTGTTCAGTCTGGCTCTGGGTATGCGCAGAATTTTCATCGATCAGGTCATATGCGGTCAAAAAATTATTCAGGCTCATAAGCCCACCACAATTACCGTGAGCAGCAGCATCGCTATCAGGAGATAAAAGAAGAATGATCTGCTCCGGGGGGAAAGGGGGATTTTCATTGACATTTCAGTAATCCAGGGATTGATATATCCCGGATAAGATCCTAAAAAAATAATTTTCAGGTGCGATTTTTTAATCTTGGTTCCTTGGATTATAATAGTAACGAAATAATTCCTAAGAAAAAAGGCTCGAAAAATAAAAAATATTAAAAAAAGGCAGATATTTGTGCAATTTTTTTTACCCGATTGCCCGGTACACCCTAAAGGAAAAATGCTACAGAAATATTTGCATGCTGATTTTCATCTGTACAGTAAAACCATTTTTCTTAGTGGGAGCCAGACGAATCTATGGTATAATCCGGTGATCCACGAACAGAATCTGAAGATCCATGACAGTAATCATTCAAATGAGGAGCCCCCGTTAATAAACCCGAATGGGTTCCCTCGCTCCCGTGCCCAAATGAGGGCGGAACTCCGTTTTGTATAAGACGGATTGCCGGAGAACGGGATCAGTAAATAAGAGTTAATTCGAAATTTTCTGCTGAGCGACATTAATTATTCACCGTCCCGTAATACTAGTGAAAGGAAGGGGCAAACCGTGGGAAAAAAAGTGATAATTATCGGTCACCGGCAGCCGGATACGGACTCGATCGCGAGCGTGACGGGATATGCAGCGTTCCTGAACCTTGCTGAACCGGGCCGGTATATCGCCGCCCGATGCGGGGAACTGAATGCAGAGACATGTTTTGCACTTGAGACATTTGGTATCAAACCCCCGGCCCTCATCGACAGCATAGAACCCCTGGTCTCGGATCTTGCGATTCACCGGATCAGCGTAACCCATAATGTACCAACCGTTGATGTCGCTGCTCTGATGGATACCCATGATATCCGTAACGTGCCGATCACCGATGATGACGGAAAACTTCTCGGCATCGTGGGGGAGCACGGGCTCGCACAGGCCTATGTCAAGCGGCTGAAGATCGGAGAACTCGCCATTGCACCCCTCCCACTCGACACCCTGGCCCGGATACTCAGCGCCCGCGTGGTAGTGAGAGCAACAGAAACACTCGAAGGTCGTGTATCCATTGCGGTCGATGCACCCTCCATGATCTCAAAGAAACTGACGAACAAGGACATTGTTGTCGCCGGAGATAACGAGCCGATGCAGCATGCATTGATTACCTCTGGTATTGCAGCACTCATCATCGCTGACAAAGCTCCGGTGAGCGAACAGATCCGAATGGAGGCACAGGAAAAGGGCGTCTCGGTGCTGGTAACCGATCTCGACGCATTCGGGGTTGGGAGCATGATCAACCTCTCCCTACCGGCCCGGATGGTGATGGAGACAGACATCCCCCGCCTTTCACTGGATGATACGCTCGTTCATGCAAAACAGATCGTGTACTCATCCAAGTTCCGTTCCGCGTGCGTTGTGGAAAAGGATGGAACTCTACGGGGCATTGTTACCCGGACAACCCTCATTGACGATGTGCATAAACCGGTCATCCTCCTTGACCACAATGAATTTGCACAGGCAGTGGAAGGAATCGACACCGCAGAGATCATCGAGATCATCGATCACCACCGGCTGGGAGCGATATCAACATTAAAACCGGTCAAGTTCCTCAATGACCCTGTCGGTTCCACCTCAACGATCATCACCCAGAAATATGCAGAAAGTGGTATCACACCCACAACAGCAATTGCCGGTATCCTTCTTGCAGGCATCCTTTCTGACACCCTCATACTCAAAATGTCCACAACTACTCCTGAAGATCATAAGATGGTAGCATACCTCACCGCTATCACCGGCCTTGACCCGGTTGCGTTTGGCACAAAACTGCTGGAACGCGGGATGAATATTGAGGGGGCAACCATGGAAGACCTTCTCGTGCGGGACACAAAACGGTACGAGCTCTTCGGCAAAAAGATCATCATCTCCCAGATCATGGTACCATCATTGATATATTCCCGGGCACATGCCAACGAGATCCAGAAGGAACTTGTACGACTGCGTTTGCAGCAGGGTACTGATATATACCTGGGGTTGTTCACCAGCGTCATTGAGAACGGAAGCGAGCTCTTTGCCTCTGCTGACAGTAATCTCCTGAACAGGCTGAACCTTAAGGACCAACCCGTTTCACTGGCAGGTATGATGTCGAGGAAAAAAGATCTCATCCCGTTGTTTGGGGATAAACTCCGTTCAATATGAAGACAGTCCCCAGTTTTCTTTTCGTCGGACCCATTTTTTTAGGAGATTATTGATGGGATATGATACCAGAATTCCGTTAAGTATTCAACAAATTCATTTTTTTCGGGTATCACCAAAAACTATGCTTATAGATAACTGCCTTTTGGGACAGGATAAAAACCTCGTAACGATCATGATTGACGAAGAGGATCTCGAGAATATCAGCAAGGCAGGAAAACTCCGCTGCGATCCTTAACAATTAGCGAAAGATTCACCATTTTTTAATACAGCTTTTGAACGCTGTATGTCCATTCTCACCATCACTCAGGGCAACAGCATGACCGGGCTGTCCACCCGGTCTACGGTCACGGATTTTAAAAAAAGATCAGCGATCCCTGCCGCCTTTTCGTTCACTATACGGGATCTCGGCACTCCGCCCCTGAGATAGTTTCTCCCGTTCGCTTCGTGCTTTCTCAAAACGTTCGTCAAGGGAGATCTCAGCGCTTCCGCCCTTGGAAAGCTTCTCCCGGTCACCATGGGCGTTTCCGAAGCGTTCATCAAGAGAGATCTCGGCACTCCTCCCTTTTGAGAGGGTTTCACGCTCATTACGTGCACTCTCGAAACGTTCACCCACAGAGATCTCAGCGCTTCTCCCTTTTGAGAGCGGTTCGCGTTCGGCGCGGGCCCTCCCAAAACGTTCTTCTAAAGGGATCTCAACACTTTTCCCAGCCGGGAACCGTAGGTTATCGGTTTTTTCAGGATTGAAGCGTTCCTCAAAGGAGATATCGCTGCTCCGCCGGGATGGGGGGGCACGACTGGGGGGGATATTTTCACCGGGTGAACCTCCTTCGGGAATGAAATCTATTCCTGGATCAGCCTTCCCGCGAGATGAAGCCCGGGCCGGTTGTACATCCTGCCGCTGTCCCGGAACACGCGGGATCTGTCCCCGCCCTCCCGTCATTCCGGTTTCCGCTGAAACTCTCCGCTCACCAGTATATGCGTACGGGCTCCGGCCGGCTGCTGAAGCACCGACACCACGAATCTTGTCTACCTGTTCCTGTATGACCTCTTCGCGATCATCAGCACTCCATTCAGTGAAGACCAGGAACTGCAGGAATGCTTCAGGATCACGGAAGAGCGAGGCATTGATACCCTTACAAAAAATGGTCCGTTCCACATCGCCAAACCACCCGCCCGTCCGTTCTGTTATGGTGTCATTGCCGGGTTCGAAAACAAAAACACGCTCGATCTCACCATCACGCCCCCACCGGGTTTCGGCAATACCATTCGCCTCGAACGTGAAGGTCTTCCCCACCTGACCGTGTTCACCCCCTTCGCGAACAACTATCTGCTGGCAACCCTGCTCGTAACGGAACGTCCGCGGACGACTCCCGAAAGAGAACGTCTCCTCCAGCATCCCCATCCGGTCAAAGACAAAACGCCGGAGGATCCGATCCGGCCGGGCGGGATCGTTTTCGGTCATCATGTCCGATGACGGATCAAAGCGGTAGAGTCGTTTTATATTCTTTCTCCCGTCAAGTACCCGCACACCGCCATTGCCGTACTGGTAGAAACGCGATATCGTATCATTCCTGCGGGTTCCTGCATACTCCGTGATGACTGCATCGGTCATAAGTGCACATTCACTCCATAAATATTCCTTAATCTGATTCTTTTTCTGGCACAGAAATAGTTTCTTCTCTTTTTAGAAAGAAGGCAGTGGACTGCTAAAAAAAAGAGTAAACTTCATTGGTTCATGCTGCAAATAGCTCAGGTAATGTCTGATGAGAATATGGTAATGGAACCGGTATGCATCAGCCCGGTTCCTGAAAGAACTCTTCATCTCGCCAAGTGGACGACCCGGTTCTGGGCATGGGTCGTGGATTTTATTCTCATCATCCTCTTTTTGAACATTGTTCGCGGCATCTTTGAACCATTCTGGAAACTCCCGCTGCTCTGGGATTACGGGCACTGGGAGATATTTGCAATAGGTTTTGAAACGGTCTTCTTCTTTTTGTACTGGACGGTAATGGAAGGATTCAGGGGACAGTCCATAGGCAAGATGGTGATGAACTTAAAAGTGGTCAATCGTGACGGAACAAAGATCAACTATGGGACCGCAGCAATCGAAAGTATTGGAAAGGCTTTCCTCCTGCCACTGGATTGTCTCATAGGCTGGTTCGCCATGCCCAACACAAAACTGCGGGTCTTTAACCGTATATCCAATACGATTGTGATCAAGACCGACTATAAGGAGCCCGAAGGCGTCCTTTACGTAAAAGAGAAAGAATAATTTTTCCGGGCCGGAGATAACCAGTTCCCACCAGGAGCCCATTTTATTTTTTGATCAATCTCCTTGGCGTACATTCAATTTTTTAAGCGTATCCGGATCACTGCCGTCAGGTTAATTTTGAAAACATAGATATCCATCAGATATTAGTAG
>JBAXDE010000025.1:0-12146 GCA_037141115.1 Methanomicrobiales archaeon
GTTATTAAAAAGGTTGAACGGATAGTAGTCCGGTCTTAACCTGACATGAGTGGTACATGTTCAGCGTTATGATGATCGCCTTCTGGGGCACGACGGCGATTGCGTACTTTGGGGAAGAGGCTTCAACGAAGTTTGGCAATGTGGGAGTCATCCTCGGGAGCATCATCCCCGCGGTACTGATCATCATGCTCGGCCTCTGGTGGATGGGGTCAGGACAGACGATTGTGCTGCCACCCCTCACGCTCGAAGCGATGGTACCGGTGATCAACATTTCAACCCTGCCGTTCTTTGCTACGATCATTCTCCTGTTTGCAGGAATGGAGATGGCAGGATTCCATGCCCTGGAGACAAAAAATCCCCAGAAGGATTTCCCCCGGGCAATGGCCCTGTCAGCAATTATCATCGTCTTCTGCACGGTGCTTGCAACGCTGGCGATTGCCATGGTCATCCCGGCAAACCAGCTCAATCTCGCATCGGGAGTAATGCAGGCCATTGAATATTTCTTCAAGGCAGCCGGAATACCCTAGCTGGTCGCACCCATGGCAGTGTTGATCACGCTCGGCGGGGTGGTATCGCTGGCGGCCTGGCTGATTGGCCCGGCCAAAGGTCTTGGCATTGTGGCGGAGGAAGGCAACATGCCCCCGCTCTTTGACAGGACCAACAAGTACGGGGCACCCGTTGCAGTACTGGTCATCCAGGCACTCATCGGCTCTCTCGTCTCGCTCCTCTATGTCTTCTTACCATCCGTTAACCAGGCCTACTGGATTCTCTCGGCAATGACCGTTGAACTGCTCTGCATTGTGTATGTTCTTGTCTTTGCTTCGGTGATCAAACTCCGGTACAGCCAGCCCAATACCCCGCGGCCCTTCAAGATCCCCGGCGGGATGATCGGCATCTGGCTTGTGGGCGGTCTTGGCATTTTCGGAACAGTGTTTGCGTTCATTGTCGGTCTCATGCCCCCCTCGTACTTCACAACAAGCGGTTTTGTGTACGTGGGTTCGGTGCTGCTCGGTACATTCCTGCTCGCGGTACCTCCGCTGGTATTCTTAAAATTCAAAAAAGCCAGCTGGCTTAAACCGACCGGGGGGAGAGGTGAGTGATGATGAAAACGATTGGTACCATCACCCGGAAAGGAGGCTGTCCATGAGCACGTATTCGCGGCTGGAGATCGCACTCTTCATATTCCTTATCGCTGTGGTCCTGATGCCATTTGTATTAATTTTAGGAATTGCAGAAGTATCTCCGTATCATCAGGTTTCCGGTGAACCGGTGAATGAAGCAGCGCTGGCAACCGGAATTACCGTTACGAGCGTGAAAGATTCGACCTGGAACCTGCCCGGAGCAATTGGCGGGAAAACCTATGTGCTCTCGGACAAGAACGGAGAGACCGTGACCATTGCTACGCAGTCCTTTGACAGTGCCGATTCCCGGGATGCAGCCATCCGCCTGCATAACACCCAGACGGTAGGACGGGGCAAACAGGTGGGAACTCTTGTGGTGCTGGGCCAGCACCTGGTCTATGTGACACCGGCTCACAGCGGCATTCTCGAACGTCTGGCACCGGAACTAAAGAAGAGACTGGCCCCGTAACGTCCCTGTGAGAACAACGAAAAAGAGAGAGAGATCTACCGGCAAATCCGGTAGTTCCTTGCGATTTAATGCATAATCCTGAAAATCCTTTTTTGAACTAACAGCGATCGCGCATTCCAGACCAAAGAGAGATGGGATGGATGTACCTTCCAGGTTCATTCAATGAACCTGAACGATTTTTCGATCTTATATCGGTAATGGACCAATGACACACTACAAACATGTCCGATCAATCCACCGCATCTCACAGTAGCAAAAAAAAGATCCATGTGCTGGGCACGAGAAGAAATATGAAATATCTCAAAATTTTGTTGATCGTTCTGGTCGCTGCTCTTGCCGGAGTTGCCTTTGTAGCAGTAAACTCCGGCATCCTTGCTGATGAAAACCCGGCACTTCTTCAGCACCTGCTCACCCGGATCAACACTGAGCGCCTTTCGCACAATCTCCCACTGGTCCGGGAGGATGCCGGTCTCGCTGACCAGGCTGAACGCATAAGCCAGGAGACCCGTCTGTCACCCCGGGCATACAGCTCCCCCACCGAACAAAAAACTACCGGGATTACGGATGTTTTCGTGTACCCAAAGATATCCTGGGCCGTATACAGCATTGGTCTTGAACCACCCCTCTTTGACGCATGGGTTGCCGAAGATAAGGATTTTCAACAGGACCTCCTCAACAAAGGGTATAAAAATATCGGGATAGGGATCTCCAGCGATAGTTACAATTATTATATTGTCACAAAATGGCAGTAAAATCTTTTTTTACCCGTAATAGGACAGATCATCCATAAATATTGCTATAACTAACATAGCGTAAACTATGTACGACTCAACAGAGGTTTCCCGTCTCCTGGATATCCTCGGGAACCGGAACAGGCGGCGTATTATTGAACTCCTCCGGCAGAAACCCTGTTTTGTAACCGAGATCTCTGATACCCTGGTCCTCTCGCCAAAAGCAGTCATCGATCATTTACAGATGATGGAACGCGAAGCAATCCTCTCCTGCGAAACGGATGATCGCAGACGGAAATACTACTATCTCGAAAACGATATCCTGATTGATGTGAGCCTTAAACAGCTGCGGGTGCCAGGCGAAGTTGCGGGTGATGAGAGCGAGAAGAACGAACGACTCAAAAATTCCATTGCCATGCTCGGGCGTATGATCCGTGCGCATGACCAGCTCCTCACGAACCTGGAACAGGTCAATCATGACATCGAAACACGGATGGCAGATATTGCCCGTAACCATAAAGATTTATTTCCCGGAGAGAGAGAGTTTACGATAATCATTGCACTCTCCCACCAGTCCCTCACGATAGAGGAACTCCAGGAGATGAGCCACCTGACGCAGGATGAACTCATCCCGCTGCTCAAACGGTTCGAACATGCCGGCATAGTCAAGAGAACAAAAAAACAATTCACGCTACGAGGTGTCAATGCAGAATAATCCAAACGGCCCCTACGATGATGTCTTTAAGAACCTTTCAAAGATTGTCGAAGATATCGTGAAGAATATGCCGGATGCACAGAATGCCCGGATCGTTGGGTACACGATCATTACCCGCAATGCCGATTCCGGTGACCCGGAGATCTTCAGTCCCGGTATGATGGATGATGATGGGGGAATTCCCTACGAAGTGATGGAGTCCGATACGGAAGTCTTCATCACCGCAGAGATGCCCGCAGATCCAAAAAATGCACCCTGGGCAGATATTGAAACGAACTGCGTACGGATCATTGTAGACAAGCAAACGGAAACGATTCCGCTCGAACATCCGGTTGACCGTATCCACAGTTACTACCGGGTTCACCGGGGCGTGATGGATATTACGCTCAAGAAAGAACCGATGGTAAATCAGTAATCTCATTTTTCTTATTTTTTTTTAAATTTTATTTCTTTTTCTCCGGTTCAATGTCCACCCTGTTCCTTGAACGATCTCGCGCAGGGAAATGACAAAAACAGGTTGGCGGGATTGCATGATAAGAGGGAGAATGCTTTGAAATCTGTAATCGTGATGAACGCTGCCGCAACCAACGGGGCGCCTCTGCGGCGGTTTTAGGATACGGTGTGCCATTCGCTTAAACCAAAGTGCCCTGCGTGACCCCCCAAGCTGCCTCACGACAAATACAGGGAAATGGCTTGCTCCATTTTTTAAAAGATGCCCGCCAGACTTCCCGGTAAACGTGTCAACCAAATACCGGGAGGAAACCGTTTTAGCAATCCATGCAAAATTTTTCATCGCGATCATGTTCGCGTGTGAAAAATATTTCCGAAACTACCGGACTTTGATTTTAAAAAAAAATGCGGGGACCGTTAGAAAAATTATTCCAGCAACACGAGACCCCATCCGAACGAAAACTTCGTGAGTATTTGCATGAACAGAAATCCGGAACAACCCACGAATTTCACGTTGACATCCAACGTGAGCATTATTCGTTCCAAGCCCAAAAAAGGGGGTTCTTTTCCCTTTTCGCCACTATCAGCCCATACGTTGAACGATCGTCCATCCAATTGCGCCTAATTGCGCACATTCACACCTCCGTCGTAATTTTCCGAAATCGGGAGACTTTGCGGGCATTAAAATTTGAATTTACATCCCGTTTCTCTGAATTACGCACTTTTTTTTGGATCATAGGGGGTTCCTGGAAGGGGTCCACCGTCGGAGAGGGGTCATTTCACTTCCCGTCAGTTTCCTGGCACGGGCCCTTTGGCGATACAGCCGTGGGGGTGCTCTGGTCTTCGAACGTTCATCGACGGGGAATATACGCTCACCGTCGGAGGGGGATCCGGGAAAGTGGGGTTCTTTTCCGAGCACCTCCAGAAATACGCACTGGCATGCGATCCTCCATCCAAAGCGGTCTGAAAAGGTATATTTCGGAGCCCATTTTATGCTTAAATTACTCAAACAGATTGCATTTGCACTCCTCTTGAAAACAGAGACCTGCTTTTTTGTGAATACAGTATAAAAACCCTGCCTGTGAGGGTAAACGGAGGCTGATATGGGCTGTTTTGGGAGGTATTCATTGAAAGGGATGTGCTCTGACGATACCGGGGTACCCCAATTTCAGGCCAGCATTTGTAATCACCTGGAAAACATTCACAGGAAAAAGAAAAAAACGATACCCAAAAATCCGGTTTAAAGATTTGATATTTTTTAAAATTTTTAAAACAAAAAAACGGGCGGGAAAATCCGGATGGAAAAAAATTTCCCGTACAGAAATATCCAATAAAGAAATTCATTGAAGCAAAAAAAATTAAATGAGAAAAAAAATTAAAAATCCGGATAATTATTATCCAAGCTTCCAGACGCCAACTTCGTTTCCATTAAATTCAACCTGGGCATACGTCTTGTCGGGAGTCAGCGATTTCGGAACCTGGTAGATCAGGTAACCATCGATCGCATTGCTCTTACCCGGGTAAAGGTATGCATACTGGGTGCCATGCGAGTACCCATAATCCTCAACATATTCAGAACCGAACAATTTCGAGAAATACTGTACCTCTTTTACTTCAATTGCCGTTGCTTTCCGATCCGAAGATTTATCCGGAATAAAATGATTCGGATCTGATGAATAGGCCACACCATCATAATAGACTTTTACATTTCCTGCAGTTGGAGCCCATACACGAGTATCTCCCGTGTTGTACACATTCAGGAAGACAAACAGGAATTTATAGCCGGATTTAGCCTTCTCGACATAAAATTTATTGTCGAAATCATTGTGCCATTCATAACTGTCATTCATCCAGACACGGTAGATAGTAGCCTCGCTTGCAACCTTTCCAGAACCGAACGGAAATCCATCTTTCACTAATAGCGCATTGGGAAAGGGATCCGGCGTCGGGGTTGGTGCTGCGGTCGGTGCTGAGGTGACGGGGATCACCATTGTCACAGCAGCAGTCACTGACGTAGTTACCGGAATACCTGCTCCCCCGGGGAGGGGTAACGATGAGGAATCTCCGGATAGTTTGGGCAGAACAAAAATATAGGCTGCAACGGCAAGAATGATCAGGATAATCACCATTCCCGCAATGATCTTCGGGAGAGATGTTCCTTTTGGGGTCTCCGGAGGAACGGAAGACACGGGCATAACCGGTGGCGGTGAGCTAACAGAAGAGGGAGTGGCAGGAACAGGCGATTCGATCGCTGCACCACAACTTTCACAGAATTTCATCCCTTCCGGTAGGGCCGCCCCGCAAATTGTACAAAATTTTTGTACCATACCAATTACTCACCACGGAGACTAATAAAAAAATCGGAATGATATCCGACGCGTTTATCGCCATAATGAATACGGGCAGTTAAAAAGATTACACCTTAACCGGATTATCGGCAGGTGCCCACTGGCTGATCGATTTCTTTCCCGGCTTCATCTCATGGAACTGCTTGAGCGAGACAGTAATGTCGCGGGTGAAAGCAAAGTACCCGATCTGGGTAGTGCGGCAGAGCTTCATCGCCATATCCATCAGTCCCCGCGGATCAGGTCGCGCTTCGCCTAACCAGATATGGAAGATGTTCCCGCCATCCACAATCGGGAAGAAGACATGCTCGATCTCCATGCGCTTGGGCAGGGAGACATCTGCACCCGGTGCCACATGGGTACCATTGGTGTAGTAGATCGGGAGATCCCGGGATTTGCCCAGTTGCTCAAGTCCGAGCTCCACATCGCCCTTGATAACCTTGACCGCAAAGTTGTGGTAACGGCGGTCGAGAAGGTCCGCAACAGCGAACCGCTGGCCGGTTGTCTCGGCCGGGGTCCGGGCAAGCGCAATAGTCATATTGTTCTTCTTGCTCAGTTCGCGCCCGTAGATTTCGAGCTCGGTCATCGCCCGGATGGCGAGCTTGAAGGCAGCCTTGGATTCGTGCAGTTGTGAACCGATATGGTGCTGCACCATCTCGTTCACGCCCACGACCCCGATCGTGTAGACCAGCCCTTCGAGATCAACGGCTACTGCACCGCGTTCACCCGTATTGGGATCCTTGGGGCGCTGCATGGCAAAGGGCATCCGCCCGTTCCCGCGGATATTGTCCATCCATCGGCGCTTGATCTTGAAGATCTCGACTGCCACATCCATGAGTTTCTTGAGCTCGGCAAAGAGACGGGCATCGTCCCCTTCAGCATTATACGCCGCACGCGGGCAGTTAACCGACACGACCTGCCAGGACCCCATTGAGAAGTGCTTGCCTTCTTCAAAGATGAGTTTCCGGTCGAAATCCGAATCTTCCTCTGCAACTGCCGAGAACTGGTAGGCACAGCACTGGTAACAGGAGATACCCTTGCCCGCGCCACGATAGGCAGGTAACTGGTTGTCGTAGTAGGGCGTGCCAAACTTTGAAGCCAGCTCAAAGGTCAGCAAATACAGTTCCTGGTACGTGGGGAGCTCGGGATGTTTCTTGTTGAACTCCTCGCGCTCGCCCATGAACTCGGGTTCAATGCTGATCTCGGGCTTGGGGAAGTTGAAGGGTTTGCCCCAGTAATCGCCTTCAAGCATCACTTCCATGGTTGCCTTGAAGAGCAGGCGCACCTCGCGCTCAAACTCGCCATAGGTTCGCTTGGGTGCGGATTTCCCGTCCCAGACCTTTCCTTTAAAGACACAGGGCTTATCCTGCCAGAGGGAAGGGACACCCGGGGTGAGCTGGATGGAGGAGAAGACGAGCTGGCCGCCCCGGGCTACCATCATCTGCGTCATCTCGTACACAAACATCTGTATCAGCTGTTTGATCTCTTCATACGCCATGCCCTCGACAAAGGGCGAGAGGAACGTCAGGAAATTATAGTAACCCTGTCCGCCGGCAAAATTTGTCTGGGCTGAACCCAGTGCCTTGACCGCGTGGAGAATCGCAACCTCCGCTCGCTTGGCCGGGCCGGCAACCGAGGCTTTCGTGCCGGTACCATCCGGCATCAGCCCGTAGTAGAAGAAGTAACGCAGGTCCCAGTCCTGGCAGAACGGGCGCGTGCCAAAATATTCGAGATCATGGATGTGCATCTCTCCGGACAGATGGTAGTCAGCAAGGGCAGGTGGCAGCTGGAGCAGGTATTGTTCCTTTGAGATCTTGTCGGCTTTTTTCTTGTGGCTGGTCTCGGCATTTTCCTGGAGATTCGCATTATCGTGCGCTTCGAATCCCTTACCTACATCGATCATGTGCGCATCGTAGACCGGAGTACCAACCCGGGTCGAGACATTCCGGTATTGTATCATGCCCTTTTCAAGCAGGGTGATGTTGACAATCTCACGGATGAGAGGGCCGGAGAGGGACTTGAGCCCCATGCTCTTTATCTTGTTCTCCACATCCCGGGCGATCTCCTGCGCGGTCGCCTCGTCAGCACCTTTGTATCCATAGAAGGTCTCGACAAGTTTGGTCTCTTCTACGATCTGGCGGACGATCCGGTTACGATCCCACTCAACGATATGACCGTCACTCGTCCGGACCGGGGGGAGTGTCGGGGCATACGCACCGAAAATAGTCTGCTGGCGGGTCTCAGGATGGGGCATCATTCACCCGTGAGCAGCTTGGTTATGTGTGCACCATCCAGTTTACCGGAGGGAAAGAGATCCGCGGAGGTATAGAAGTCATCGTTTTTCTGCAGGACGGGTGCTTCTGAGACAAAAACCCCGTTCATCCGCAGCTCGGTGAGCGATTCCGCAGTTGAAAGATCGCTTTCTGTGAAAGCATAACCGCCCTTTTTTAAAAATCCTTTCAGGAGATCGCAGTTCGGACAAAACTCAAGCGTATATACAATCAACTGCGGATTTTTTTGCATAAAAAATACCCTCACTCTGTGATCAATCAATTAGGCATTATGTGAATAAAAAAATCATGGTTGGTGCCCAAAGAATTTCTCTTTTAAAAAATCTGATAACCGGAACGAATCGGAAATAAACGATCACCATTTGTAGAGGAATAGGATAATAGTACCATCAATGGTACGGGCATTTGTTGCACTCGAACTTTCTTCTGAGATACGCGAGCAGCTTGCGGCAGCGCAGGATATCCTGCGCGGGTGCCGGGCGCGCCTTACGTTTGTGGAACCCGCCCTCATCCATATCACGGCCAAATTTTTAGGCGAGGTCCCGGATGAAAAACTCCCGTCCGTGCTGGATGCACTCCGCACCATCAGGGTCCCTCCGTTTGTGGTTACAGCGCATAAAATTACCGTCAATAACCCGTCACGCCCGCACACGGTCTGGTGCACCATCAGTGATGCCGGGGGATCAGGAATGGTTTTCCAGCAGATCGAAGCAGCGCTATCCCCCCTGGGGTTTGCCCGCGAGACCCGGATGTTCACTCCCCATGCCACGATAGCGCGGGTCAAATCTCCCGACCCATCGCTCTTTGCAGCCATCAGCCAGCTCAGTGACAAGCAATACGGGAGCTGCACGATAAGCGGCCTGAAATTAAAAAAGAGCACCCTCACCCCCCTGGGATCGGTGTACGAGGATCTGCTGGAGGTAGCATGGTGACCCGGCTGCCGCTGGAAGAGACGGTCCTTGCAACCCTGCGCCCGACACTTGCGGAGCGCGAGCATGTCTGCGGGATTGCAAAACGCCTGCTTGAAGCGATTGCACAGAGCGGGAAGGCGCAGGGTATGGTGGTGGGATCGATTGCCCGCCATACATGGGTACGGGGCGACCGTGACCTTGATGTGTTCATGCTCTTTGATGTCGGCCTGTCCCGCGAACAGCTGGAAGAAGAGGGGCTTGCCCTTGCACGAAAGATTGCAACGGAGTTCTCAACCTCGTTTCACGAAAAATATGCCGAGCACCCCTACATCAATGCGGTCATCGATGACGTGGATGTGGACCTTGTGCCCTGCTATAATGTGGACAGTGCACCCAAGATCCAGAGTGCTGTTGACCGGACACCGTTTCACACGCGCTACATAACCGACAAGATCAATGGCCTGATCGATGATGTGCTCCTGCTCAAACGGTTCTGCAAAGCCGGGGGCATCTATGGCTCCGACCAGATGACCGAGGGATTCTCCGGGTATCTCTGCGAGCTGCTGGTGCTTCACTATGGCGGGTTTACCCCGCTCCTGCAGGCTACGGCCTCCTGGCATCCGCATATGATTGTGGATCCGGAACACCATGCCGCTAAGGAGTTTGACGAGCCGCTCATCGTGATCGACCCCGTGGATCCCCGCCGCAATGTATCCGCAGCAGTTTCCCTTGACCGCATGGTGGAGTTTGTGGAACTGGCCCAGGGATATCTCGAATCCCCCTCAGAAAAATACTTCCTGGTACCTCCCCCGCAAACGATCACGCGGGAAGAGCTGGGAAACCTCCTGGAAAAACGGGGCACGGGCCTCTATGCGATCACGTTTGCAACGCCCCCGTATATTGAAGAGGTCATTGTGCCGCAGCTGAAACGAAGCATGATTGCGATCGTTGAACACCTTGAGCGAAACGGGTTTGCCGTGCATCAAGCCCACTATACCATGGAAGAGGAACGGTGCATGTTCCTCATGGAATTACTGGTAACACGACTCCCCGGAGTCCGTATCCACACGGGACCACCGCTCTGGAACCGGACCAACGCGGAGAAGTTCCGTCAAAAGCATGTGGTCTCCCCCTTGCCGGGGCCGTATATCAATGAGGGGAAGTATGAGATGGAAGTGCCCCGGGAATTTACCCGGGTTGAAGACCTGCTCAAATCTGAGACCCTGCTCCAGGTTCGCCTGGGAAAACATGTGCGGCAGGTACTTGCAAATGGCTGGGAACTCCACGAGGGTAGGGAGTGCTGGCATGAAGAGTTTGCACCATTTATTGCGCGGTTTTTTGACCGGTGCTCTCCGCTGGTGCGGGTTAAGCGACCATAAAAAAACCAGGTACCGCTTCGTACTCTCCTGTTCAAGCATCTCCTCCTGATTTTGCAAAAGTTCTTTTCATCCCCGGGTTTTCCGGATGTGCTGCTGACTTCAGCGTGTCAATACCCTATTCTGCTATTCATCAGCGTCTGTATGGCTGCGACAACGGGTACGGCAACTCCCTTTACATGCATGAGAAAAATTACCTTAAGGTAATTTTAAGAAAGCCATCCATCTTTTTTATCAGGAGAATCTCTTTTTTATCCAACCCGGTTCCATAGATCGCTGGTGAACTATATAAAAACCGGCATACCGGGTAGGAACCGGGTACAGAATCTTCCCTACCGGACAGCAGCCCTTCTGATCCCGGTCACGGTCGTTATTATCCATATCGGTATCATGGCTGCCACCCTCCCGCAGGTGCAGTTTTTAACCATGCTCGGGCTCATGGCAGCCTATCTCCTCCCGCCGGCAGGAAAAGAGACGGTCATCCCCATCGGGATTGCGCTGGGAATACCGTGGTGGTACATGGCCCTCTCGATTGCGATGATCGATGTCGAGACCGGCCTCTTTATGGCGCTGAACTTTGACATTGCGTACCGCATACCGTATGTAGGCCCGGTTCTTTCAGGACTGACAAAAAAGACAGAGCAGTTTATTGCCGGTCATCGCTGGATTGCCGGCTTCTGGTTCTTTGTCGTCGTGGTGATGGTGATGGTGCCGGTCTTTGGGAGCGGGGGGATCCGGGGCTCCATTGCGGGAAAACTGCTCGGCATGAATACCCTGCTGGTCTTTCTTGCGATCCTTGCCGGCGCCCTCATCGGGTGTTTTGGGATTGCACTGGGGTCTGACGCGATACTCACCTACTTCTGTAACAACGGGACACTCCCGTTGGAGATTGGATCACGGGTGTGCGGGGTATGAAGGACCGGGATTTAAATGGGGGAGGCCCCGGGTGAAATACGCCTGAATCGAGCTCCTTTTCCCTTTCCGTTATCCCCGCCAATACCGGAAAACCCCGATAATTCACTATTTTCGGTTCGTGTGGAGAATACGCATTTAAATCGCTCTGATTGCCAAAATACGGCAGGAAATCCCCTCGCCCGTTGCCCGCCAAAGGGCATTAAATCAAGGCATTTTTCGCCACTTAGTTTACCCCATCCGTACCCGGAAAACCCGACCGGGATGCCACTATGAGGCTCTTTTTCTCCGACGATATTATTATAAAAATAAAGAAATGAATTGTTACCCGGAAAACAAGGTTTTTGGAGGGTGTTCGTCGAGATAACCACGTAATTTTTTGACGAGAGCAAGCTGATTATTAGCTTCGATTTTCTTTTCTTTCTCAATGCATCCCATGATCTCTGTGACAGATTTTGCCAGCTCATAGACTTTCATTGGCCGGCCCTTGTTCTCGGACGGACTCTCACAACTTTTGATCCAGCCCTGGTTCATCAGGTACTTCATTGCTATGCTCACTTCGGGTTGGCGCATATCAGTCCCGCGCTCGATTGCCCGTGATGTTGCTTCCGGTGTGTTTGACAGAAATACCAGTACCTTTGCAACATTTTTCTTTGTTCCAATCTCGATCAACAGATTGGCGAACTCTTCTTCCTTATCCGTAAAGTATTCAACTGTTTCCTGTCTCAATAGAACCACCCGATTATTCCGGATTGCTTCAATATCGTCTTTATTATGTATCCCCTCCAAAACTAAGGGAAAGATCGATATTTTAGTAAATATATA
>JBAXDE010000026.1:0-12069 GCA_037141115.1 Methanomicrobiales archaeon
AAGTACTTTCGCTTTATTTTAAAGGGGTCGGCGGGAGTTATGCAACAGCCTCTATAGGGATTGAAAAAGACAATCCTGCCTTTTATGTCCATGACGATCATGACCTCTTGTATTTCCATGATCTTTTTGGGTTCCCCGATAGGATAATTATCCAGAGATCTTTTCCAGACACTGTGGTTATAGAGAGCCAGATCTACATTGGTTTTCAGTTCGATATCCTTAAATGGTTTAAATATGATGCCATAGGGTTGGGAAAAACGGGCATCCTCGAGAAGTTTTTCATCTTCTGTGCCAGTGATAAAAATAATAGGATAGTGGAAGAACTGGAAAATATACCGGGCTGCGCTTATCCCGTTCAATTGTCCGGATAAACTGATATCCATGAGAACAAGGTCCGGGTTCAGATCTGCAGATTTTAAGACCGCTTCCTCCCCAGAGGAAATTTTCCCCACGATATTATAGCCTTTTTTTTGCAGCATCAGGGAGATGAGGTGGGTGATAACACAGTCATCATCAACAATAAGGATGCGGGGAACGGACGACATACGTTGAAAAATAATTTTTCAACTATATGCAGTAACAGCGTTAAAATATTTGCTTTGATACCCGATGGGAATTCCTGACACGCGACCTTTCAGTGATTACAAAATCACGACTGGGACGAGCAACTGCCTGAAAATTACTCGTATTACCGGCCTTTACAAAAAAATGCACAATCTGATGAAAAAAGGATTGATTTAGAAATCCGTCATGATACGGAACTGGTCGATCTCTTCACGGTCGAGCTGCTCTAAGAACTCATCCGCTGCATGACCAATGTCTTTGCTTGCCGTGATGGCACGGCCGACAACCAGGATATCTGCGCCTGCCTTGAGCGCGTCCTTGACGACATTGACCCGGACTCCGCCGGCAGTTGCTACAAGGAGCTTGCCGCCTGCTGCTTTCTTGATTGCTGCGATGTCGCCCCATGCATGGGCAGTTTCTTCAGTGTCAATCGCACGGTGAAGTTCTACGATATCGGGCTTGACTTTGAGGCCTGCAATAACTTTTGCCGGGTTAGGTACATTGAGCATATCCACAATCGAGTAGATGCCAACCTTGCGGGCTTCAGAAATTGCCTTTTCCATGGTTGATGCAGGTGCCAGACCCGAAACAACGACCGCATCAGCGGTTGCATCAGCGGCCATACGGGCTTCAAGATTGCCGGTATCGAGAATTTTCATGTCCGCAATGATGAAGGCGTTGGGACGGAGCTTGCGGATCTCGGAGATAACGCCAAGACCAAACTTCTTGATAAGCGGGGTACCCGCCTCAATGATAAGGTGGTCGTTCTCCGGAAGTTCTTTTAATACCTGAGCAACTTTGGCCATGTCCACAAGGTCCATTGCGACCTGAAGATACGGGGCATCCCAGAGGCGCTGTACCTTGAATCCCATGATTGCATGGGCGGCACGATCCTTCTCGTACACAAGCGTCTTTGCATCGGGGAATGAAGCAAGTGCCCGGTTGAGTGCGAGTTTCATTGCACCATAATTGTACCGATAGATGCGGTTGTAATCCTTCGCATCCGGGTGAACAAACACTGATGCGAGGATCGCAATCTTCTCGATGTCAACTCCGTTAAACAGGCCTTCCTCAACACAATCTGCAACTGCCTTTGCCACCGCAGCCTGCACAGGACCGAACATCTCGTTTACCTGGGCCATATCCTTCAACGTGACCTTCGGGATGACGAGCGTGACGGGTTTTGTGAGCAGGTTCTGGCGGACAACCGCGAGCAGCGGGGTGTGCCCGGCTGAAAGCTGTGAGATCGCATTTGCAAACGCTGAACCGATCGGGCCTTCCTTATCGCCCATGAGCAGATCGATGTGCGCAATTTCCGCGCCATCGCCAATAAGTGCTTCTCCGACTAAATACATGGAACTCTCCTAATCCTGATAGTATGTGACGCTGAGTGATGATAAATATATCAAAGGATCTGGTTAGGTATGGACCTGAAACAAAAGTAAAGCGGGTTGAGAAAAACCTTATTTCTCCCTCAAAAAGGTATTTTCATACATTACCGGACGGAAAAACAATGGGGAATATCTGCAACTGTCCCGGTTTTTCCTCCGGCATTAAACAGGAGAAATAAAAAAAGGGATTCCTCATTTCTGTATACAGACAATTTACTTTTTCTGGTATTTCATACCCGCCGAGAATGCCTTATCGATCTGCTTTCCAACCTGCCAGTAGGTTGCCTGTGCATAGACAATCGGGTCGATTTTTGTCGTATCCGGTTTTCCGTCAGTGACACATGCCTTATCTGCATAGATCTCCATGACTTCACCAATGTACAGCAGGTGGCTCCCGCAGTCTACGGATTTGAATAATGTACACTCAATATTGACCGGACATTCCTCTGCAAGGGGAGCTGTTTTTAGCTTCCCATAATATGACTTAAAGACTGCGGACTTATCCACCCGCGCACCCGAAACGAGACCGCAGTGGTCAGCTTCTACTACTTGTTTGGCTGAGGGCACATTCAGGCTGAAGGTCTTGTTCTCCTCTATCCCGGTTGCCGTGTACCGGGCCTTGTTGATCGCTACACAGATCATCGGAGGTGTCATGCAGGCAACGGTTGCCCATGCGGCGGTCATGTAATTTGCTTTTCCTTTGATGTTCGCTCCCACGAGCAGGGTGGGCATAACACTCATGTACGGCATCGGGCCAAGGGCAATTTTTTCCATGATAGTTCTCCGGCAAGATGTTTGTAATGAAGGATTTAAGAATATCTCTGTGATGTTTTCAGTAAAGACTGGGTAGATTTTTTTAGGATTAAATTTTTTTTAACATTTTTCTTATATCGTACCGGCGCTTTTGAACACCGGGCAAGACCGGGAAAATTTCCTGGAGTCGGATAAGCGTCCCGTTTGGATACCGGTAGGTGGGCCCCTGGGGAGAAGTGTAATGACGGTTTTTCCCATACATCATCCATGATAGAGGAGAGTTTTTAAGAAAAGGGGGGATTTTTTATCATCGTTCACTGGATTTGTCGAGTTTCATATTAATTTCCCGGATGGTTTTGAGCATCTCGTCGGATAATGGGGTTACCCGGTACCCGAGATCGTTTTCCATCTGCCAGAATCCGCTTTTTTCATCGATGTGCCCGAGCAGGTAACAGAAGATGATATAGACCGGAATTGCCAATGCGATAACCATTATAATTGTCATCCCGAAGTGGATGAGGAAAAACTCCTCAAACAGCTTTGCGTTGGCAGTGATGATTCCGAAATTTAAGAGTGTCTGGGTCCATGAAGTCCCCCGGGTGTAGCGCTGTTTGAAGAGAGCTAAATTGTAGAGAATCCCTGTATTTTCTTTCATATATTCCGTTTATCCATGCAACCATATCAGGTAATTCCCCGGGGCAATTTTCAGATTCGCTCTTCACATTGAGGAAATAAATACAATGGGTAAAGTCTTCGTTGCGAACGATGTCCCAGCAAAGAAATTGTACCTGAAGGAACTACGGGAAAAATCTGGAAATCGTTTGACGGACAAGGATCTTTATTTTGCCATGAGAATTTTTAAAACTAAAGAAGATAGAGCAGGTAAAAGGAAATTGAGTTTGGAGTGCCAAATTTTCATTGCTTTGGTGCGAATTCGCTGATTTCATGCGGGTTTTTTTAAGGTGAACATAAAGTCCGCCATATTAGGCCCATGTTTACATTTAATCCGCCTATCACGCTTTTTTTATCGGGAATAAAAAAAGGTATACTTTCTCCGGCATATACCAACGGATCCATACTGCGCCCTCAAACCATGTCCTGAGAAGGATAGCGATAAGGAGAACGGTGAGACCGATAATGAGGACTTCAGTATTGGCGATATGGAAAAAATTTGAATTATAACTCTCCTCATACCCATTGACTGGAAGCCAGGCGAGCCCCAGTTTCTCCCGGGAAAATGGCCAGAGGTACATGTAATGAGAAGGATACACCAGGGCGTCTTCGAAAAGATGAGCCCCAAAACCAATGATGGAAAATATGACTGTATCGAAGAACCGGAATCCAAGCGGATGAAGAAGAAACGCTATGATCACGGCAAACAGGAGCATGGCAGCGATGTTATGGAAGGTCCCGTGGTGAATGGGATTTCCATCGAAAAGTACGGTAAATCCAAGCTGGTTGAGAAATCTGTCAGAAACCTTGTCAAAGTCTGGTGCATAGGAGACGAGGATGATGATCCAGGAGGAATCCCGTCCGGTGTAGTGGAAAAATAGCATCCCGACAATGACTGCAATGGCTGAGGTAAATACGAAATGCTCTGCCAGCATGTATCAACCGGTTGCCCGGGAACTTTAAAGGGTTTTTCTTCCTGTATTTGTACTGTAAATACTCCCAAACTGAGAAGAGCTGACGTTGTCATTATGCTTAAAAAAATATCACCCGTATAGGCGGGCTCCCATCACTGAATTTGCGGAATTCCGGAACCTGTTGGAAAAAGCAGTCGAATGGCGGACCGCGATCGATAAGGCACAGGCACTGGCAGAGCTCGTTAGGCAACTGGCCCGGACACTCGACAAGATTCTTTCTTCGATAACGGATCCGATCCAGTTCTTCGATCCGGATGGACATATCACGTACATCAATTTGACGGGCGCAAAAAGCATAAGATATTCCCCCATGGCGACAGTGGGAAACATCTCAATGAACTGCGGGTTCCGGGCACGGTAATCACCTCGCAGATAATGGTAGGTGAACTGATTTTGTCAACTGGTGAGAGACAAAATGCCGAACTCTCCCCAGGAGAGGGGGCAGAGAAATACCGGTATGTGTGTTTGTTTTCTCCCCTTCATGCAACAACCGGCGGAATCAATGTGGTTTATGTGCTCTTCCATGATACCCCCAAAGAAAAATGGGTCATCATCTGCGAACACACCGAACGAAAAGACCCTTGAGCCCGTACACATTTCGGGCTGGGCCACACGTTCTTTGTCCGCACATAAAATTTTCCCGCAGATAGCTGTCAAACCAGTAGTTGTCCGGACGATATGTGAACCGCATGTCCCCAGAGAATGACCCGGTTGCCATGAAGCGTAACCCTCACGGTCCCGCCCCGTACTGAGCACTGGAATCCGTCAAGTTCGGTTTTTTTGAGTTTTTCTCCCCAGTATGGCCCAAGACAGCAATGGGCAGAACCGGTGACAGGGTCTTCAGGAATACCGATAGAAGGTGCAAAGAACCGGGAGACAAAATCAAAATGCGGGAGATCGGAGACTGCAGTTATGATGATCCCCCGCGTTGGAATTGCCGTGATTGCAGCCATATCGGGTTCAAGAGTGCAGAGATCAGCGGCTGACGGGAGCTCGGCAAGAATGTCAAAACGGTTCCGCCCCACAAAGAGCGGGGAAACACCCAGTGCACGGTCTAGCCCGGGGACCAATGCCGCAGAAGTGACCGGCTCTGCCGGAAGATCAATGGTGATCCAGTCCCCGTTCTTTTGTGCCGTGAGCGTTCCCGATCGTGTCTCGAACGCAATTTCTGATCCCGTAGTTTCACGACCGGTTGTCCACAGGGTGAATGCAGCCGCGAGTGTTGCATGTCCGCAGAGATCCACTTCACGTTCCGGAGTAAACCATCGCAGGTTCCAGTTGCCTGGACCGGGATGCAGGAACGCAGTCTCGGAATGTTTCAACTCGCCGGCAACCTGTTGCATCCAGACCGGGTCGGCCGGCCCGTCCAGAATGCAGACTGCCGCAGTGTTTCCGCGAAACGGGGTACCGGTAAAGGCATCTACCAGATGCAGTTCAGGACTCATATTAGTGAGATCGCATCCCGGATTCTTATAATTGA
The DNA here is from genome assembly GCA_037141115.1 of Methanomicrobiales archaeon. Classification (GTDB taxonomy): domain Archaea; phylum Halobacteriota; class Methanomicrobia; order Methanomicrobiales; family Methanospirillaceae; genus Methanoregula. The sequence goes on from JBAXDE010000026.1 coordinate 5,835, forward strand.
TCGGGCACCGGGGAGATAGGCTCGAATCACTATTGGGAGACTTCCGGTAGGAGCGGTTCGTCGAATGCTTGGCGCAAAGATCTTCAACGACCGCTAAAAAAAAAGTGAATTGGGCTGATAACAAAAAAGAAGAAACCATCAGGTTCGATAGATTGTTATCCAACCTGCGCTAATCAGAGTCACAACGAGGGTTTGAAAGGTATGCTGACAGCAGAAGAAGGAACACTCGCTATCCGGCTCGCACGCGGTGCACTTGAACATGCAGTAGGGAAAAAACCGGACGTGAAACCCGAGCTCACTACGGTCTTTAACGCGAAGCGTGGAGTCTTTGTCACTCTCACCCGGGATGGTGACCTGAGAGGCTGCATCGGGCTGCCGTACCCGGTGATGCCGCTTGGCGAAGCCATTGGATATGCAGCAAAAGCTGCGGCACTTGAAGATCCACGATTTCCCCCCGTATCCAAAGAGGAACTCGTTCATATCGATCTCGAAGTCACCATTCTCTCCGTACCTATACCCCTGTTGTGTGAACCAGCCGAGCGCCCGGACAATGTCATTGTTGGAAAACACGGTCTGATCGTAAAAGGGATGGGCACAAGCGGTCTCCTGCTCCCTCAGGTGGCAACCGAGTACAGCTGGGACAGCAGGACGTTCCTTGACCATACCTGCACCAAAGCCGGGCTTCCGGCACGGTGCTGGACTTCAAAAAATGTTGAATTCATGACATTTGAGGGCCAGATCTTTACCGAGAGGAAGGGAACCGTTTAACCTCTTTGAGCGCACATATAAAGGCACATTAAGGGTGCCACATGGGGATATCATTTGAAAGTTTGTACAGCGATATGGCCGGCCGCTGCGGGAAGCTGACCGTTGGCAAAAAGATTGTTAAGACTCCTGCGCTGCTCCCGGTCATCAACCCCCATCTCCAGCTCGTTACCCCAAAAGAACTTCGCAAGATGGGTGTCGAGGCAATCATTACCAACGCGTACATTTTTTCCCAGAGCAAGCAGTACCGGGAACGTGCCCTCTCCGAGGGACTTCATAAGGTTCTGGATTTCGATGGTGTCATCATGACGGACTCGGGTTCATTCCAGTTGTCCGTGTACGGCGAAGTTTCGATCACCAATACCGAGACCCTCTCCTTCCAGCGCGACATAAAGAGCGATATCTGGGTACCGCTCGATATTCCCACCTCCCCTGCATCCGACCGGCAAACCGCAGAAGGCGAACTCGCGATCACGATGCAGCGCCTTGCCGAGGCCAAACAGGTCTTTGGCAACGATGCCCCCATCGCCGGCCCGGTGCAGGGCGGTATCTTTGAAGATCTCCGGGAACGCGCCGGTAAGGAAGTCACCGATCTCGGCTTTACCTTCTGCCCGATCGGCGCTGTTGTCCCCATCATGGAGCAGTACCGGTACCGGGACCTCGTGAGTGTCGTCATGGCAGCAAAGCGCACCATATCGCCCTCTGCCTGTGTCCACCTCTTTGGCGCCGGCCATCCCGCCATGTTTGCGCTTGCAGCCGCCATGGGCTGCGATCTCTTTGACTCGGCCGCATACGCCCTGTATGCCAAGGAAGGACGCTACATGACCGTGCACGGCAGTTACAAGATCGATGAACTCACCGACCTTCCCTGTGCCTGCAATATCTGTCGCACCCATACGGTTGAAGAACTCCGCACCTCCCCGCAGCGCGATCGCCTGCTCGCACTCCACAACCTCCATGTAACCCTTGCCGAGATCGCCCGCATCCGGCAGGCCATTACGGACGGCTCGCTCTGGGAACTCGTTGACGAGCGCTGCCGGGGTCACCCGCAGCTGCTGGCCGGCTACCGGGCTCTCCTTCTCCACAATAAGGAACTCGAGAAGACCGACAGGACCTCCAAGCGCCGTTTCTTCTACCGGGGCGATGAGAGCTGCCAGCGGAGCGAGGTGCTCCGCTACCAGCAGCAGCTCGGACGTCTCCGGCTCGGAAAAGAAGTGCTTGTGGCATTCGATGGCGGTGCACGGGATGAGTTTGATGATACGCTCCAGTTCAAACCCCCGTTCGGCCCCTACCCCAAAGAACTCAAGGAGACCTTCCCCATTGGCCAGAGCGAGATCCCCGAATGGGATGATGCCATGGTCCGCCAGGGATGCCGGGGTATCAGGGCGCTGGTCGCGAGCCACCCGGACACCCATGTGGTAGTCTCGTGCAGCACGCGGTGGGAACCGATCCTGCGCCAGGAAGTTCCCGATTGTGAGGTGCGAAGTGAGCCAGTTTAATATCCGTAAAAGAGACGGCCTTGGAAGAACCGGCCTGTTCAAACATGAAGGTACTGAGATAAAACTGCCGGCTGCAACCGATACCCTCAGGCTTTTTCCCGTTCTGGGCACCCTGGAAAATGCCAATATGCCGGTCTCTGCACCTGCAGCAGTTGTACGGCAATTTCCCCCGGCAACGGGAGTAATGCCGGTCACCATCCATCCCCAGCTGGACAATACTGCTGTAAGTGGCGACTGCGTGATGGTGGCCAACTGGCATACCGCCTTTGCCAATCCCCGTAATTATGTTGACTGGCTGGTAGGTTTAAAGAACAAAACGCCGTCCGATACCGCATGGTACGCACCGGCAGCTGCCATCCCGTCAACTGCGGCAATTCTCTGCTACTCGGGCTTTGACCTCTTCGATTTTATCGGCGTTGACCTCAAGTCAGCCCAGGGAATCTTCTGCATGGCTGATGGGGAATTTACTGCCGATGCTATGGCAACCGGCATTTGCACGTGCCCTGGATGTGCAGCAAAAGATCTCCGGGAGCACAACCGGAACTCACTCCGGCAGGAACTTGCCCTTATCGGCCGGTTCATCGAGTTGGGCCAGCTGCGGGATCTCATCGAGTCCCGCTGCCGCATGAATGCCAGTCAGGTCTCGATCATGCGCCATCTCGACAACCAGTACGCGTTCATGGATAAAGCCCAGCCGGTTGCCCGGAGCGGGGTCATGCGGGCAAACTCCGGCGATTCCATGCAGAGGGTGGAAGTCCGCAGGTTTGCAGAACGCGTGCTCACCCGGTACATCCCGCCCAAGACGGATGTTGCTGTCCTTCTGCCCTGTTCAGCCCGGAAACCCTACTCGCTCTCCCAGAGCCATAAGCGTTTCCAGATGGCCGTGGGAGGCCGGGCACACGAGCTGATCGTAACTTCCCCGCTTGGGCTTGTGCCCCGGGAACTCGAAACAATCTACCCGGCCGGCCATTACGATGTGCCGGTCACCGGTTACTGGGATGCAGAGGAATGCGCGTTCATCAGCAGCCTCCTCACCCGGTATTTCAAACGCCATCCGTACCGCCGCATCATCGCCCATCTCGAAGGCGGGGCCCTCAAAGTGGCCCGGCAGGCAGCCGAGGCAGCGGGCATCACGCTCGAGTGCACCTGCGAGGAACACCCGACCAGCGATACCGCACTCAATGTGCTCGACAGTGCCCTTGCCGGTGAACGGCGAATCAAGGATGACCGGCTGCATGGCATGGCCTCGTACCAGTTCAATATCGATCTCGATACCAAGGGCTGCACCCTCCGGGGGCACTTCCCGGAGGTCTTCTATATCCGCAATAATCTCCAGCTCTTCTCCATTGATACCGGCACCGGCATGCTCCGGCCGACCATTGATGGATGGAACCTGGTTCCGGAAGGGTACCGGGTGCATATCGATGACTTCATCCCCGAAGGCGATGTGCTGACCCCCGGGGTAATGAAGGCTGATCCGGAGATCCGGGATGGCGATGAAGTGCTTGTCGTGGGTGCGCGAGCCCTGGCCACCGGACGGGCGGCCATGCCGGCGGATGAGATGCTCCGTTCAAAACGCGGGGTTGCAGTCCGGGTGCGTAAGATTAAGCGATTGTAAAGAAAATTTATACACCAGCATTCTTGAGTAATTAAAAATTCCAGGTAAATTATTTTTTAGGAGTGACAGGGTTGTATCCAGTAGAAAAAGCTGTGCAGCTTGCCGATAAAGTGTACCAAATGTGGGTGAAGGCTCCGCATGTAGCCCATCACGCGCAGGCCGGACAGTTTGTAATATTACGGATTGATGAGAAAGGCGAGCGTATCCCACTCACCATCTCCGCTGTTGACGGGGATTCATTCCGGGTTATTTTTATGACCATCGGAAAGACCACCACCCATCTCGCTGCCTTAAAGGCCGGCGATCATATTCAGGATGTGGCCGGGCCCCTTGGAAAACCCAGCGAGACGCACCGGTTCGGCACCTGCGTGCTGGTTGGTGGAGGTGTCGGAACGGCGAGTCTCCCGATCATCGCCCGTTCGTTAAAGGCATCGGGCAACCGGGTGATAGGTATTGTCGGTGCACGCAATGCCAGCCTGCTCATCCTGGAAGACGAGATGACAAAAGCCTGCGATGAACTCTTGATCTCTACTGATGACGGCACAAAAGGTTTCCACGGTTTTGCCGCAGATCTGCTCAAGCAGGTGATGGCCCGCGAACAGGTCGATGCAGTCTGGATCATCGGACCCGCGATGATGATGAAAGTGACCTGCGAAGTGACCCGTCCTGCTGGGATCAAGACATTTGTCAGCCTCAATCCGGTCATGGTGGATGGGACAGGAATGTGTGGCTCGTGCCGTGTCATTGTCGGTGGCGAGACCAAATTTGCCTGCGTGGATGGCCCGGAGTTCGATGCCCATAAAGTGGACTTCAATATGCTCATGGGACGGCTCCGCACGTACCAGCCCGAAGAGAAAGAGTCGCTTGAACGGTATAATGCACAACTCTGTGCCTGCAAAGGAGGCGATCACCATGCATGACCGTCCGGTTGACCAGCGGATCCATGATTTCAATGAGGTGGACGGCGGTCTGACTTCAGATGAGGCAAAGATCGAAGCGGAACGCTGCCTCCAGTGCAAAAAACCGCTCTGTGTAAAAGGCTGCCCGGTCTCCATCGACATCCCGGGATTTATCCGTGAAGTGGCCTCGGGTAACTTCAAGAAAGCAGCAGCGATCATCAAGGAGCAGAATATGCTGCCGGCGATCTGCGGCCGGGTCTGCCCGCAGGAAGTGCAGTGCGAAGAGCAGTGTATTCTCGGGATCAAGGAAAAGCCGATCTCTATCGGGGAACTGGAACGGTTTGTTGCTGACACGGAACGAACGCATGGTATGGTACTCCCCCAGAGAAAAGCACCAACCGGACGAAGGGTGGCAGTTGTCGGTGCCGGCCCGGCCGGGCTGACAGCATCTGCCGAACTCGCCCGCATGGGTTACGCGGTCACGCTGTTCGAGTCACTTCATGCAGCCGGGGGCGTACTTATGTACGGTATCCCAGCATTCCGCCTTCCCAAAGAGATCGTCAAGGCAGAGATTGACGCGGTTCTTTCACTGGGAGTTGAGTTAAAACTCAACCATCTAGTTGGTCGCAGTGTCACAGTCAAAGAACTGCTCAGTTATGATGCAGTATTTTTAGGCACCGGAGCCGGTCTTCCGTACTTCATGGGCCTTCCCGGAGAAAATCTACCCGGGGTATACTCGGCTAACGAATTCCTAACCCGGGTCAATCTGATGCATGCCAATCAGTTCCCGGTATTTGATACCCCGGTCAAGAAGGGCAGCCGCGTGATTGTAGTCGGTGGAGGAAACGTGGCAATGGACGCAGCCCGGGTAGCCCGGAGACTTGGGGGCAAAGTCACGCTCGTATACCGCCGGCGGGAAGAAGATCTCCCGGCCCGGGAAGCAGAGACCCTGCGGGCAAAAGAAGAGGGGATAGAGTTTGTCATGTGTGCAAACCCGGTAACGATCCTTGGCGATGGGGCAATAACTGGAGTCGAGTGTATACGCATGGAGATGTGTGCCCTTGACCGGTCCGGCCGGCCCGAACCCGCTCCCATTGACGGGAGCCATTTTACCATCGACGCGGATGTCTTTATTGCCGCAATCGGTCAGGGACCCAACCCCCTTCTCATCAGTGAGATTCCTGAACTCAAGCGCGGGAAACGTGGTAATGTAATTGTTGACAGCGAGTATCATACGTCCATGCGCAAAGTCTTTGCCGGGGGCGATGTGGCTACCGGTGCGGCAACCGTCATTCTCGCCATGGGAGCTGCGAAGAGTGCAGCTAAAGCAATCGATAAGATGCTGCGGGAAGAATAATCCTCTTTTTTATCCGTGATTAAAAAACCATAACAAAAAAATATCGTGACTATCTACACTGACCCCAGAGCTACTGATGGGACAAACGGTTCTCCAT
>JBAXDE010000027.1:0-12014 GCA_037141115.1 Methanomicrobiales archaeon
ACTACTACTACTACTACTACTACTACTACTACTACTACTACTACTACTACTACTTACTAGACTTTTATTTATTTATTTATTTGTGTGTGTTTGTGTGTGTGAATAAATAAAATCAGTTTTTCTCAGACACATCAATTCTTTTTTTGAGGTTTTAAGATTTCTATTTAATTTATTCATCGTTTACGGTCATATGCCATCCCAATCATTGATCTGGTTAAATGGAATTTTATATCAAACGGGGTGGTTATACCCGGAATTATATCCCCTTTCTCTAGCGTTGCTTTCAGTTTGCTTACCAGTGGCGGCCCTTCCTTGGGCGTTACCTAATTCTGAACGTACCGAAAAACCGAAGAAAAATTCAGGAGAATTAGAGAAGTGCGAGGGGAGGGATTTGAACCCGCGAACCCCTGCGGGAACGGATCTTGAGTCCGTCACTGTTGACCAGGCTTAGTTACCCTCGCTCGGAATAATATTTGTTTTAGGATCGTAAAAGGCTTTGAGTTTTAATAAATGTGCTCTTTTGCCAAACTTGGTCAACAAATCTTGAGTCTGTCACCGTTGACCAGGCTTGGTTACCCTCGCTTTTAAGAATCAGATATAGGAATAGTAAATGGATTTTGGATTAAAAGAATCTTATCTAAAAAATTGATCAATCGATCCTGAACCCATCGCCGTTAACCCCATTTTACTTTCCACCCGGGTCAAAAAAGACGGTTGGCAAAGGGAGTCACTCACCGGATCCCGGAGGATCCAGAACATTCCTTTACAGTTCAGAGCCGACCCTGCATGATTAATGCCTATGCCCGTTGACCGGCTCAACGATCCCGGAATGTTCACATTCCTCGCATTCGACCTCAAGCGTGGAATGATGGATATGGTATTTTTCAAGCCGATCTCTGATCTCCCGCTTCATCTCCCCGATTTTCACTACATCCTGTTCACAGGAATAGATATGGGCATCGAGTACGTGAACCTCGGAACTGAGGCTCCAGATATGGACATGATGTACACCGGCAACTCCAGTCACCGAGCTCATATCCGCAATGACGGCATCAAAGTCCACGGACCGGGGGGTGAACTGGAGGAGGATGATAATGGTCTCGCGCAGGATGCCGGCGGCCGAGACAATGATCAGGACCGCGATGAATCCCGAGAGGAGAGGATCAACAAACACCTGCCCGGTAAATGCAATCCAGACCGCAGCAACAATCACTGCAACCGATGAGACCATATCCCCGATGACGTGGAGGAATGCGCTCTTCACATTCAGGTTATGGCTCCCGTACAGGAGGAACGCCACAGCGATATTGGCCAGCAGTCCCAGCACCGCAACCACACCCATGATACCGCTCTGTACCGGTGCCGGGTTCAGCAACCGCTGGTACGCTTCCCACAGGATGATCGCACTCACTGCCATCAGCAGCAGGGCATTGATAAAGGCAGCAAAGATCTCCGCCCGCATGAACCCGTAGGTCCGTTCCTTTGTCGGAAGCCGGGCAGCAAGCGTGATCGCGCCAAGAGAGAGGATGAGGGCCAGCACATCGCTCAACATATGGCCCGCATCGCTGACCAGTGCAAGCGAACCCGAGATCAGGCCTCCTGCCAGTTCAATGACAAAAAAGAGGAATGTGATGACGAGTGCGAGCTGTAATGGTTTTTTAAAATCCCGGTGCGTGTGGACCATTCGTTTGCCTGCATGGTTGTTGGCGTGGTATTAAAAAAAGGTGCATATTCCGGTGCACCGGAACCGGTCACTCTGACAGAACCCGTGGGATTACCGGGAGGTCGCTACCGGAACTCCATTAAAGGGGCTGATTTCACGTATCACATAAAGTCGGCAAGACCCAGCTGCTGCTCCCTCTCCTCACCGAACGTGGACTGGATCGCGAGGTCGATCACCTCGACCCGCTGCTTGGTGTATTCCGAGACCTTGTATTTCCGGCAAATCTCGCGGGACATCTCGAGATACTTCTTCACCGAACCCTCGTGCACCGTGGCAATGATGTTGCCATTGCACGGGAACTTGCCCTTGAACTTCGTGCACTTGCCCGAAAGCGGCATCCTGCGGTAACTCGTGTTGCACTTCGTGCACCGGCACTTCTGCTTTGAGAATGCCGACAGGTTGCCCATAAGGTCCCGGATGAAGTGCGTGTTAAGCACCCGCTCGGCTACATCATCGGCATCCACCGCCCGGATCTTCTCTGCCAGTACCAGTTCGGCCTCGAGCTTATCGGTCATCGACTTGAGCTGGGTGTACATTGATTCGATGGGACCTGACGAGATATCCGAGGTATCGTGGGTGAACTGGAACCCCTCAAGCTGGGCGGGAGTGCCGATCCGGTTCTCGACCCGGTCGATGAGTTTGACGATCGTCTTTGGCTCAATATAGTCGAGCGCCCCCAGGTATACCTCAATCGGGTAGCCTTCACAGACATCGACGTTCAGGGCTTCCTTGTCGATCTGGGCCGGATCGATCCGGCTCGTCAGCACGAGCGGGGCATCCATGGACCCGCCCCGGTTCTTGGGCAGGAACGAGCGCGAGAAGTTGATCAACCCGTCTAAGAGGAGCATAATGCAGTCCTCATCACCATCGCACTGGCCGGTGAAGATCCCGTTTGCCACCAGCGTATGGTCATCTGCAACCGTCAGGCAATACACGCGTTCCTCGGGTGCCGGCACAATGTCGATGGCGCTGATACGGTCCGAGATCACGTTCATGCCCTCCAGCACCGGGACCGCATCCCCGACCTTGAGTTCAAGTGCCCGGATCTTCCGGAGGTATGCCGTATCCCAGACCAGCATCGCATGATCAGGAGTGACGGCAATATCCTTGCCCATCGCCGTCGTGATCCGGAGCAGGGTGGCCGGCGAGCGGTGGATGGAAACGGTAGTAATCTTCCGGATGTGCATCACGCCATTCGTATCGATGGTGCGGGTGTAATACGGCCGGGCCGGGTCCGAGTAATGGGTGCCGAGCTGATCGATGCCCGGGCGGCTCAGATCAAAGTTCTCCAGCACGAACTTCCGGATCGGGTGCCGGGTCCAGGACTTCCCATCATACACTTCGATTACAGTATCGCCAAAGAAGCAGTTTCGCCGCTTGGCCGCATGGAAGAACGGGTGGGCATAGCCGACATCTGCCCGGGTGAACCCGATGATCCGGGCGAGCACGCCGGCGCTCGTGTGCGGGGCAAGGCCGATCACGAGATGCCCCACGAGATCGTCGGGCTTCTCGATGTTGTAGAACGGCGGCAGGCCATAGACCTTCACCAGCAGGTCGTCCATGAACTTGGCCACGCTCACCATGTACTTGGCGCAGGAATCCGAGACAAGGAGATCCTGGGCATGGAGCTCAAGCACCTGTGTACTATTCTGGAGATCGTACCCGTGGGTGTCCTTGGTGTAGCCCAGCGAGCGGAGTTTCTCGACCGGCACACACACTTCATCAGGACGGATGTGGGTGAGCGGCAGGTCGATCATATCAAACCGGGTGGTCCCGTCTTTAAAGACCCAGATGTTCTGGATTCCCCGCAGGACACCTTTCTCCATCGCCTCAACAGACTTCTCCTTCGAGATCATGCCCTTGACACCCTTGACAAGCGCGACTGCATCGGTCTTCATCCCGAGGCGTGCCATCACCTTGGCATACTCCCCTTTTACATCCAGCTTGAGCCGCTGGGAGCAGGTGGCCTGGCCATCACAGGCGGGACACCGTGGGAGGTTGGTCTCCCGTCCGCACTTGATGCAGGTGAAGACTGCAACGGTATGCCCGCCGCACTTGTCACACCGGTTGAGATACGTGATCTCCCCGCACTGGCCACAGCGCCGGCGACCAACCTCGATCTCGATGATCCCGCTCTCCTTCTGGATACCGAGCTCCATATCGTTCTGGTCCTCCTGCTCGATGTGGGAGGAGGCAGACTGGAACGAGCGCCGGGCTCCTCCGGTATCACCGAGCGGGAAGAGGACATGCGGGGGAGGGTTCATCTTCCGGGGCTTGGACTTCCCCGGTCTTCCCATGCGCCCGCCGATCCGGGTCCCCGAGCGGGATCGCATCTTAAAACCTGAAAGGTGCTGGACGAGATCGAGCTGGTTCGTAACCGGGGCATTGTCCCAGACGACCCGCTTTTTCAGGTTTTCATCCAGCCCGAGGCAGGCAATGAAGGCCGGGAACAGGTGGATCTTCACAAACCCGTCCCGCACGATATGGGGCAGGAGCAGTGTTTCGAGGATATCCTTGGTGACCGGCTCAAGAGGGAGCTGGAGGTAATCGTCGACAATCTTTCCCGTGCCCGCGACCGCGTCGGCAAGAACATGGATCTGGTCCATGGTGATGTCGTCCCAGAACCACGTGTAGGCCGGGTGGAGGTATCCCCCTGCTTTGGCAAACGCGATCGCTTCCCCTTCGTCTTTGGGGGATTTTGTGCCCGGAACACTATCGAGCAGCCACCATTCATCGCAGTAGCCGGAGGGGACGAGCGGGTGGTTGTTCTCTAAAAATTCCCCGTACGAGATGAGGATCTCACCCACGTCAAGGATCCGCTCGATCACGGGCTGGAGCCGCTTTGCCTGGGCTTCGTCATCGATCCGGAGCACATCGCCACTGGTGAGGCGCACGGTCGGTCCTTCGATCGAATCCACCGGCACGACCCCGCAGGCCTTGCCCGGCCGCTCGGTCTTCATCTGGGTGCCGGTGGCAAGGAACTCGCCCAGCACATACAGGGTAGACGGATGGAAACCGGCTGCGGCAAACCCGGTATTGCGCGAACGCCCGTACCGGAGCCGGAAGCCGCCTTTTCTCATCGGGTAGGCAAAGACCGGCCTTCCCCCGATCAGATCGCGGAGGTACTTGTCAAGCGGCTTGACACCCACGTATTTTTCCTCATCGCCGGACTTCGAGGCCCCCGCAATGAGCTTGTCGAGCCAGTCCCAGCCCTCCATCTTCATCTTCTCAACCCGGCTCTTGAGCTTGCGAGCCTTACCGGCAATCCCTTCCCCGATAACGAGCGCCATGCCGCCCCTGACCGAGTTAGTCTCAACCCGGTCCAGGTTCCGGTGCCCGGATACCTCCTCCTGCTCGGTGGCTTCACCGTCAATGCAGACCGGGCAGTTCTCGATGATGAGCCTTATCTCCGCTTCGCTCGGCAGGTACTGGAGGTTCATGATCGAGTTATACTGCCGGATCTCCTCGATATACCGCTCGATCTCCTGGGGCCGGGGGATGTACCGGTTGATACCCAGTTTCTGGCGCACGTAATCCCCGACCAGCACCGAGAGTGCCTGTGCTGTCCCGCCTGCACTACGGATGGGTCCGGCATAGAAGATCATCAGGTACTGGCTGCCATCGTCGTTCTTGCCCAGCTCGATCTTTGCAATCCCTTCGGTGGGTGCTGCCACGACACCTTCCGTGAGCAGGGCCATCGCCACCCGGATGGCATGGTCGAGAACCTCAAGAACAGAGGTCTCCCCGAACTTACGGGCAACAAAGTCGTCGCCGATCCGGAGCGCGATCTCCTCACGCGACATCTGGGCTTCAAGTTCCCGGATCCGCACCGCAACCCCCTTGATCCCGAGCAGGGCTTCCACCCGGTCGGCAAGGTCGCTGGCAATGGGGATCTCGACATCGAGCGAAGGGTCGAGGCCGCGGGAACGGGCTTCCTTTGCAATCGCTATCGCATGATGAAGACCATCCATGAGGGATTTCTCATAGGCCTCCATTGCGGGCGAGAGCACTAGCATACCGGTACGATGGTCCGGGAGGAGATTTATCCCTTCGGTTTATCGCAAAGAAAAAAGGAAAGAACGGTCCTGCATTGAGGGGATCGGATCAGGTTAAGCCTGATCCTCTTCACCCTGGACCTTCTCCACCATCGACGGAATACCCGTCTCGCCCATCTGCCAGAGGGTCAGCGATGCACAGGTGCGCAGTACCGCATCAGCATCGTCCAATCGCCGGGTGAGTGGTTCAACCGCGGGCTTTCCGATACGACAGAGAGCCCGGGAGAGATAGCCCCGCAGATCAGCGTCATCACTTGCCATTGCTGTAATCAGGGATTCAACTGCGGGTGCGCCAATGTTTCCGAGCGCCGCTGCTGCATAACGCCGGAAATCCTTCTCCCGGTTCACCCGCATTGCCTCGATCAGCGGATCGATCGCCGGCATCCCAATCCGGGAGAGAGAGACTGCTGCATACCAGCGTTGATCATTGTTCGGTGAATCCGCCAGTGCTTTTATCAGGAGAGGGACCGCAGGTTCGCCCAGCTCCCCGAGTGCCTGCACCGCCTCGTGACGTTTATCGATAGACGGGTCATCCAGTGCAGCAAGGAGCTCTTTGATCTTCTGCTCATCGGACAGTGCCTGAACATTGGGGGAATTCTGCTGCATCATTATTACCTCATTTTTTTGATCATGCATCCATTTTTTGGAGGGCCACTTCGGATCCTGCAGACCAGCGGTTCGACTGCCGGGATCAGGATCGCATCGATTGCATCAGCGATTGCCCGTCGGTCATTCTCATCCGCATTCACGAGGAGCCGGGCCAGGGGCTCGATCGCATCTGCGTTTTTGAGTTCCCCTATTGCCGTCATCACTTCGATGCGGAGCTCTCCCTGTGCACCTTTCAAAAAACCCAGCAGGGGCGCGAGAGCGGGAGTGCCGATGGCAGCGAGCGCTGATGCGGCTTCAGCCCTTACCATTGCGTGCTCATCCGCCAGGCAAAGGATGAGCGGTTCAACGGCAAGGGGATTTTTTATCTTCCCCAGCGCAAGAACCGCCCCCCACCGGAGACCGGGATCATTTGCTTTGAGGGTAGCAATAAGTTGAGGGACTGACTGTTCGCCAATCATACTGAGTGCATGCGCAGCCCGGCCTCTCACAAAGCGGTCCTCATCGGAAAGGAGCGATATGAGCGGGGCAATCGCATCCGGGTTCCCGATCTCCCCGAGGGCAATGGCTGCTTTCCAGCGGACATCATCATCCGGGTACTGGAGCGCTGCAATGAGCTGCTCTACCGCGGGATTCCCAATCTTTGAGAGCGCTTCTGCGGCTTTCCACCGCACACCACTGAACTCGTCGCGCTTTAATGCGGTGATGAGCGGGCCAACCGCTTTTTCATCCCCGAGGTTTCCCAGTGCTTCTGCTGCTTCGTACTGGACCTGGAGATCCTTATGTTCCAGCAGGCGGGAGAGGCCTGCAATATCCCACCGGCTTTTGAGTTTATTCACATCAGCCCCGAAGATCCCCCCGTAATTGAAGTGCTCAAAAAGGGCCAGCTCCACGACAATGGGCACCATCAGGTAAAGGAGACGCCTGTACCTGAAGACCTGCGGGAGGAAAACCATCTGAGGATACTTTGTCAGGAGCGGGATAAATGGATTGTGTGTTGTTCACCGGGGGATTGAATTTATGGTACAGAAAATAGTGAACATCCTGTTGGGGTTCAATACCACGGGTGAACTGGTATCAAAACGAGATTCATTGTGCCGGAGACAAGAGTTCTGTTAAAAAAAGCAGACCGGGTAGAGAGCCACCGCCAGACTGATGAGAGCGGGAGATACCGGCAGGTACTATTTTCCCGGCAGAAACCCGACCGGCGGCACTGCATCACGAGGGGGATTACTGTTTTGTGATCGGCAGTTGAACATATACTATTCAACCGTGCTGCGCACAGGACATTTTGAACTATGGAACAACTCATGATCGTCAACATCCTGCTCTTGTGTATATTTGTCGTCGTGCTGGTCTTCCCGTTCAAGATCAAAAGGATAGAAGAGAATCTTGAGATATTTCTCTTCCTCTGCGGAATTGCTGCGCTGAGTGTTGCCAGTTTTGCTACCCTGCACGGGGAAACATTCGGGTGGACACCTGCAATAATTCTTGAAGCCCTTGCCGCTCCGGTCATGATCACAACGGTTGCCGGCATACCCATTGGTATTGTCCAGATCGTCCTCATCATGGGCCTGATCATCTATTTTGCCCATAAACAGATCCATGCGGCTATCCAGGAGATAGTAAACCGGGTGCCTCTTCCGGTCATTGTCTTCTCCCTGATCTGCGGCCTTGGGATCGTTTCGAGTATCATCTCGGCAATTCTTGCAGCAATCATCCTTGTTGAGATCGTCTGTGCCCTCCCGCTGGGACGCCAGGAGAAGATAGGCCTCACGGTGATAGCCTGTTTCTCTATCGGCCTTGGAGCGGCCCTCACCCCGCTCGGTGAACCGCTCTCCACGATTGCCATCTCCAAACTCGCCGGGGATCCGTACCATGCCGGATTCATGTTCCTGTTCGACCTTCTGGGCATCTATATCATCCCCGGTATCCTTGCGCTGGGAATTCTCGGGGTAGTGTTCCTGAAACGGGAGGATACCGGAGACGTCAGGCTTGAGTGCCACCTTATCAGTGAGAGCATACGCGATGTCGTGATCCGGGCGGGCAAAGTCTACCTGTTCATCATGGCCCTGGTCTTTCTCGGGGAAGGATTCAAACCAATCATCCTGGAATATATCATCCAGATTCCATCCGAAGGCCTCTTCTGGGTAAATATTGTCTCGGCGGTGCTCGACAATGCAACCCTTGCCGCAGCCGAGATCGGACCGCAACTCACGATGATCCAGATAAAAAGCGCATTAATGGGACTCCTGATCGCCGGAGGGATGCTGATTCCCGGCAATATTCCCAATATTATTGCAGCAGGAAAGATGGGGATCACCAGCAGGGAGTGGATGCGGTACGGCGTTCCCCTTGGTTTTGCCCTGCTACTGGTCTATTTTGCAATTCTTTTTGTCCCGGTATACCTGGGCATAGCCTAGAATATTTTTTCACCGGTACGGTGTTGATGATAGGTAAGTTCTGGGGTCACAGGTCTGCACTCCCCCGGTGAGAATTGGGGGTGATACGGGAAGGTGCGGAGGGACAATTATCATCTGCCGGATACCTCAAACCCACCTGCGTGAGACGGCCTGAGAGAGATCCTGCCTGAAATTTCTGTTTATAATGGATTAAATTATAAGAAACTATTTATTCTTCTTCTATGGTACAGACCCATTGAATAGATCAGGAGGTGTCTCAACGCAATGGTCCAGGATTTTTTAACCGCAATCAATGTCCTGAAAAATACGGCCGTGGGAAGATGCCGCCAGCGGATCGAAGAAGCCGCCCGGAAAGCGCGTGAATTGCGGGGAGGCGGACCGGCCGAAGAAGAGACAGCGCAATCCGGGTCCTGCGAATCCCCGTGCGGGGTTACTTCGATCCTGAAACGCAAGCACGGATTATAAGGTGAATGCATATGGAAAAGACACTGCTGCAACAGATCCGGGAAAAAGAGCAGGATGTAGCAAAGAAGATAGAGGATGTCCGGGCCGGGGCAGATGCAACGATCGCCACAGCAAAGACCGATGCGGAGAACCTGCTCTGCACAGCAAATGCTGAAGGAAAGATTGCTTCTGAAGAGCTGTACTGGCGGGAGAAGGGAGAGACAGAGGCCCTGGCAGAACAGTTGAGACAGCAAGCCGGGCGCGAGGCGGAGGCTGTATCAGAGAGGGGCCAAAAAAATATTCCCCTTGCAGCCGATGCGATTGTTCGCTTTGTGACCATGGAATAGTCCGGCACTGACCGGAAACGGACTTTTACAATGCTCCAGCAGATGAAAAGAATCCAGGTTATCGGGCCAAAACCAGCCTTCAACCAGGTAGTTGACCTGCTGTACCAGGAAGGGACGCTTCATCTCGAAGATGTGTCAAAGTCGGTCTCCCCGATTGAGATCCCTTTGGACAAAGTGGTACTGGATACCGCCGGTGATGTTGCGCTTGTGCTCACAAAGATCAGCGGGATCTTTTCCTCCCTCCCCCCCGTCAGGGATGACCCGGCACACCTGGCAGAGATCCCAAAGACCCTCCGGAGCCGGAGTCATGAAGAGGTGCTTGCACGGGCAGAGGAGATCATCTTCACCCTTGAGACCACCACCCGTGCACTTGCAGCAAGAAAGAGCGAGCTCACCTTAACGATCACTGCCTTAAACCGGTACTCAAAGGTCCTCCTGATCCTCCAGCCGCTGGAACGCGAACTGCCGATGCTCGAAGGATTCGAAGTCACGATCCTCCTGATCCAAAAAGAGCACAGCGAGGTTGTCGACCTGATCAAAAAGGAACTCGATATCATCACGAACAACCAGTTCGAGATGACCTCGACGAGCGTGGACGCGGAAACGCTGGCTGCCATCATGGTCTTTAACAAGCGCCATTCCGAGCAGGTCCACGCCTTCATCTACTCGGTGAATGTGAACGAGGTGCGCCTGCCCCGGGAATACATGGGACGACCATTTTACGAGATGTTTGCCCTTATCGAGGAGAACAAGCTGCGGGCCGGTGACGAGATCACCAGGATTGAGGGGGAACTTCTTACCCTTGCGTCTGCCTGGCACCAGGAACTGGTTGTGCTCAAAAAGGCCCTTGAGGATATGAACGATGAGCTGGGGGCTTTTTCGAACTTTGCCTTCTCGGAATATACGTTCGTCATCATGGGGTGGATCCCCAAAAAAAAGTTACAGCAGGCAAAAAGATCCCTGTCGGATGTCTTTTTGGACCGGGTGGTGGTTAGGGAGCTCGACACCACAGAGAAGGATATGGAAGCAGCGCCGGTCTTTTACGATAACCCCCGGTGGGTGAAACCCTTTGAGATGATCATGCAGCTCGTTGCTCCCCCACGCTACCGGGAGATCGATCCCTCCCCGGTGCTTGCGATCTTCTTCCCGCTCTTCTTTGGGATCATGGTGGGGGATATCGGGTACGGAATCGTCATCCTTCTCATTGCGCTGCTCATCAGGAAACTGTACGGGACCATTGCGTTTGCCGCAAGTGTTGCCGACATTCTCCTCATCTCATCGATCCCGACCATCATCTTCGGGTACCTGTTCGGGGAGTTCTTCGGGGATTTCGGGGAGATTATGGGCTGGCTGCACCCGGTGCATTTCCTCGGTATCACGTGGAACCGGGTGGAGGCGATGATCCCCATGCTGATATTGGCCATCAGTATCGGGGTTCTGCATGTCTTTTTGGGGCTCTTTATGGGAATGCGCAATGCGATCATCCGGAAGAGCAGGAAGCACCTTGCGGAGAAGGCCGGCATGCTCCTGATGCTGACGGGGATCATCATCCTCATGGCGATGCTTGCGGGTGTTGTTCCTGAGTCGGGGATCTATCCCACGATCGTTCTTATTGTGGTTGCCCTGCCGATGATCCTCTATGGGGCAGGCATCTTCGGGACGATCGAGGTGATGAGCACGGTGGGAAATATTCTCTCGTATGCCAGGCTGATGGCGATCGGGATGGCTTCCGTGATCCTCGCTATGGTGGCGAACCGACTGGGCGAGTCGTTTGAGATTGTGATTATTGGGGTCATTGTGGCGTTGCTGCTGCACGCACTCAATATTGCACTTGCACTGTTCAGCCCGTCGATCCATGCGATGCGTCTGCATATTGTGGAGTTTTTTTCCAAGTTTTATGAGGGCGGGGGTGTGGTGTATAAGCCGTTCCGGAAGGCGGGTTTGGAGGAGGGGGGAAGGGTTGGGTGAAGGGGCAGTCTCCCGGCCCGGAATATTTTCTCTGGCGGTGTCTTTGAGAAAAGATCAGTTGTTAAGGAATTCTTAACAACTGCCTTCATGAGTGAAAATCCAGAATAAAAAATTTCAATCAGGATCCGATTTACTTTTTTCAATCAAGGTCCGGTTTACTTTTTTCAATCGGGGTCTGGTTGAAAATTTGAAATCAAAGGTTGATTAAAATTTTTCAGGCAAGGTGCGATTGAAAATTTTTGGGCAGGATCTGGTTGAAATTTTAAAATCACGATCCGTTTGAAATTTTGAAATCAAGGTTTGATTGATCCGGTAACGGTTTTCAAACGCGTACGTGTACGCGATGAAAAATTTTCAATCGAAGCTTGATTTGAAAATTAAAATCAGAGTCTGGAGGCTGTTGCATAACTCCCGCCGACCCCTTTAAAATAAAGCGAAAGTACTTTAC
>JBAXDE010000028.1:0-11908 GCA_037141115.1 Methanomicrobiales archaeon
CATAAATCAATTAGACCAAGAACACTTTTATCCGTTTAGTGGCAAACTTGGGCTTTAATCATGGTGAGATCACGGGCAGCCTGAGCCGGGATAAATATGGTGAGATTGTCGATCCGGACGTTCATATGTCCACCGGTCCGGGTCATGGCAACCTGTTCGATTGTACCTTCCAGGTGTACCAATTCACCATCCGCCGAATTGATCGTAAATGGTTTGGAAAATGGCTCTTTTCCCAATGAGCCCAGAATCAGGTGCGCCGCTATCACGGCTACTGCTACGCCGATCAACAACAGGACTGCGACTCGTTCCTGGCGCTCGAACATACCTGAGTATTGAAAATGGGAATTTAAATTACCGATAGATTAATGTGTTAACAGTGTTAACATTTTGATCATGCAATCTACAACATTACCCCCGTCATCAAAGACGGTATTGGAGATTCTGGACAATGGTGGTGCAATGACCCACAAAGACCTTGTATCACGAACAAACCTGGCTCCACGAACCGTTCGGTACGCCTTAAAAAAACTCAAAGAACGCCACCTCATTATCGAGAAGTTCAACTTCCGCGATGCACGACAGATCATCTACCAGTACCGGACTGAACCGGCAACTAAGCCCCAATCTGCGTGTGTATGACAAAGCATACCTGTACCCTGATGCATTGCGATACGATGGTGAGAAATCTGCTTCCTCCCATGAGGGCGGAGATGGTATCACGACTCGTCCAGAAACAAGGGATCAGTCAGAGTGATGCTGCAAAAAAGCTCGGAATAACGCGGGCAGCTGTTTCCCAGTATATGAGCAGGAAAAGGGGTGCGGGAGAAGTGGTATTGTCGACAGAGCTCGATTTAATTATTGATCGCTGGGCTCTTGCCGTAGTTACCGGAGAGAGTGATCTTAACCTATGCGATGTGTGCCAGTGCGCACTTCGGAAATCTTAAAAAATTGTTATATCTGAACATCCGTTTTTCAATGCAGTGTTTATGCCGATGCCACGTATTTTAATTGATTCATCCGATGCAACGAATCCCTACCGGATATGCCTGCGATAATAAATGATGAGCAGCAGCAGGATTACCGCAATTACTATGACGATTTTCAGATAATCCGTCTTTGGCTCTTGGGGTGTCACTGCACCGTTCCAGTCATCTTCAAACACACTGAGGAAATACCCGGCAACTCCCGGATGATCAATGATGACTCCCGCTTCCCGGTTGAAATTGGGTGAGTTGCTGTTCCAGTTGATACTGCTGACAAGCACGCGCTGCCCGTCAACGATTACACCCTTGTTATGGATCTTCTCCAGATTGCTTGCTGCAAGATCTGCACACCTACTTTCGAGCGGGATCTGTTCAGTTGTCCCGATACGGGTGATGAGGGCCGCTATTTCATCGTTGTCCTTCTCGTCTTCGATATTATACCAGTACGAGTCCAGCAGTACTCTGACGTGGACGCCGCGTCAGGATGCATTGATCGCAGTTGCGAGATAAGGGTTTAAGGTAAGGGGCGTCTCGTTGGTGATATATGCCTGCTCGATCTCGATGCTCGAATGCGCGGATTGTATCAGATCAACGATCTGGTTACTCGTGTCAGGTGCAAGAACCGGGCTGACTGTTGCACCCGAAAACTGTGCGGGCGAAAATTTTATCTCATGTTTACCGGTAGGTGCTGTTTCGGGATCTCCCGGTGTACCGCTGATATTGATAATCGAAGGTCCGCTGGAATCGGTCTGGTATACCGTTGAAAAATATTTCGCGAGCTCAGGGTCTTCCAGATATACACCCCACCCGCGATTACTGGTATAGCCTGCAGGGGGAAAACCGCTGTACTTGAAGTTTTCACTCGTGAGGAGGACGGCCCTGTGATCGATCACGACATATTTGGCATGATCATAGCGGTAGGGAGGATGAATATCCTTGCCGGTGGCCATCTGGCGAACGGGTATCCCGCCGGAATTCATCCGCCAGATCGCAGATTTTTCTTCGGGGCTGATACCCCCGACAGGTCCCCCCTCAACAAGAACCGAGACATTAACTCCCCGCCCGTGTGCCGAAATCAGTGAATCGGCCATTGCGGGACTGGAAAATTCATAGACATTGAGCAGGATCTCATCCGATGCATGATTCACAGCATAGGTGAACATTTCGCTGGAACTGTCCGGGGAGACAAAAGTGGTGACGGTTACATTCCGGAATGTTGCGGGGATGAACCGGGACTGCCCGATCATGAGGGGGCGGGGATCCCATGCCCCGTTTTCAAAATAATGGACCTGCCCTTCGCGGGGTTTGACATCCTTTGGCCATGCAACACGCTGGACCCGTTCGGATCCATCATAGAGCTGCAGTTCGTCTCCAGTGTTGGCGAGGCGGAGTGGATCGCCATTGATCACGTCGGGAACAATTGGTGAGTAATCAAGCCATTCGAAATCCGGCAGCTTTCCATGACTTTGCAGAAATGCCGGACCGCTGCGGGCTACTGTCAGGGGGCCATTTATTTGAGTGCCCGGGGGAAATCGGAATCCGCCTCTTCCATCGGAAACAGTAATACCATCCAGTGATCCATTGCCGGATAATACCAGGTACTCATCCATGTCATCGTGAAGATACGGATCAGGACAAAATTCCGTTATCCTGATCGTAGTGCCCGCATATCCCATGCCTGCAATAAGCATGAGTGAAACAAAAAGCAGGCAGGACCGTCGCATTAAGACTGATGTATCTCCATCCCTCTTTTATAATCTGACGATATAATTCTCCGGATACATGGTGCTGGCAGGAGAATCATTACAAAATTCATGTGCTCCCCTCGTAGTAAAACTGGGAGGGAGCCTGCATCAAAGATTGCCGGACCTCGTGCCATTGTTGTGTTCATCCGGGCGCCCGCTGCTGGTTGTTCCTGGGGGTGGACTTTTTGCGGATGCAGTGAGACAGGCACGGGTAGCTGATGATGCCGCGCACTGGATGGCGATCGCTGCCATGGAGCAGTATGGCTGGCTTATTGCATCTCATGGGATGCGGACAAAAGAACAAATCAGCATACCGGAAAAGACCCGGGTTTTTCTCCCTTATATTTGCATGAGACAGCGCGATCCTCTGCCCCATTCATGGGACATAACCTCAGATTCCATTGCTGCCTGGGTGGCAGCGGAACTGGGGGTGGAACTCCTTGTTCTTAAATCGGTTGACGGGATCTCTTCAAATGGGATACTTCAGGAACGGGTTATTATACCTATAGAAAATGATATTGTGGATCCGTTTTTCATCCCCTTTGTCCTGAAACACAGGATAAAAACTACCATTATTAATGGAAAATTGAATGATAGTGTAGAAAATTTTTTGAAAGGTGGGTCGGTTCCATGCACCCGAATCGGTATACCTTTTTAAATGTTCCAAAAGAGATACTATAGGAATCCTTGGAGGAACTATAATGTCAGATAAAAAGTGTACATCCTGCAGTGCTCCGCTTGCAGTAGAAGGCGCAACTGAATTCGGTTGCCCCGCATGCGGTTTTGAGATCAACCGGTGTTACCGGTGCAGAGAACAGAGCATCCCCTATACGTGCCCGAAATGTGGATTCGGGGGACCATAAGGCATGGGAAGTGTTGCCGTCATTATGCGGGTGATGCCGGAATCACCCGAAGTCGATCTTGAAGAACTCAAGAAGGCGCTCAAGGAAAAACTACCCGGTATCCAGGACATGCAGATAGAGTCAATCGGATTTGGCTTAAAAGCGATCAAACTTGCCGCAGTAATCAATGACTGTGGTGGCGAGACCGATGCGATCGAAATGTCCCTCAATGAGATTGCGGGCGTTGAGCGGGCAGAGATTATTGAAGTGACCCTGAACTAAAAGAACTCAGTTCATCTCTTTTTTCCCTTATTCTTCAAGAGATGTCATAACATCCCGGGTGATTGCCCGTATCTTTTCAACGGATTCACGGAATGCAATTAATTCTGCTTCATCGATCCTGATAGAGAGAGGAAAAACACCTTGACAATTCACACGGGCGGGTACACCAATGCATACGCCCCCTTCGCTGACACCATGTACTTCCTCTTTGGTATAGGCAGACACGGTCAGAATGCGGTTTTCATCACTGAGCACGGTCTTTACCAGCGAAGCTATCGCTTCTCCGGGTCCGTAGACCGTTGAACCCTTGTTTTTTATAATCTCTTCACCGCTGGTTTTTACAGAATGGATGATATCCTGGACTGGCAGGTGAGAGAATGTCGGCAGGTTCGAGATCTTGATACCTCCGATGGATGTCGCGGACCAGAGCGGGACCAGGCTATCGCCATGCTCCCCGATAATGCGCGTGTGGACTTCACTCACATGTACCTTGAAGTACGCGGCGATCAGGGATTTTAAGCGCATTGAATCCAGGTGTGTCCCCAATCCGAATACCTGGCTGGGTGGAAGACCTGAGCACTTCAGGGCAACACAGGTCATTACATCGACCGGATTTGTTACCATCAGAATCTTCGTGCCTGGTGCAACAGCCCCGATTGTCCGTGCAAGTGGTGCGATAATCTTTGCATTTCCCACGGCAAGGTCCATACGATTCTGGCCGGGTACGCGCGGCGCACCTGCGGTAATAACAACGACCGAAGATCCGGCTGCGTCTTTTAAATCGGTTGTCCAGTTGATCTCGACATCCGTCCCCCGCGCGGCGAAGGAATCGACAAGATCCTGTGTTATACCCTTTAAAAGAGATTCACGTCCTTCCCGTCCGTGGAGCAGGATCTCGCTTACATGAGGTATGGATGAAATTGCATGTGCGGCAAACATGCCCACATTGCCAGTCGCCCCGATAATGGTCACTTTTGCCATGATAATCGAAAATAGGGACGCGTTATCGGTCGACTGTACGTTACTACGTTTACCAAAGCATTCATCCTCCGCCCCGTTACCCCATGGGCGCCGAATGTCTACGGTAAGTCTGCTCCCTTCCGGGCCTGAACCGGTCCCCGCAGCAACAGGTCGCCATTCCCTCCGGAATATTGATACCTGGCCATCGACCTCATGGGACGAGGTTTCACAGTCAGAACACACAGGCTCCCGCAGGCCGTTGCAGCCTTCCTCAAACTTCGCCCCCCGCGTAACGACGGTTTCAGGTTACAGGTGACGCCGAACCACCCGGGCTAGTCCCCATATACCTTTGTGCACAGCCCAATAAAGGCTTTTTACCTGTTCATCGAATTGGTTCTGCCTGGGGCGAAGGTACGGAGAGATCATGGTACAAATAAATCCCCGCCAACTTTTTCAGCCCATTCTTTTTTTATCTTCTGGATACCCGATATATCCTTTTTATCGAATATATCAATAGCCGTAACCGGTGAACTCCCGGGAGGGATCACCGAATGAAGTTGCCTGAAATCACCCTGGTAGACTTCGATTGTCTGTTCTCCTTCAGTTTCAGCAATCTTGATGGGATTTTTCATTACCGGGTGCTTTACCATGTCTTCCATCTGCTCGAATATCCTGACCTTGCTGACGTTGAAATATTCCCGGTTCACTTCGAGATTAAAGGCTGACCAGAATGCGGAGGCATACCATGCATCATTCATCATCACGTGCGGCACGCCAAGGGTTGCAGCAGTCAGTCCAAGCGTTCCGACCCCGGAACAGGCATCAATAAACATCTTTGCCGGGGGTATCCCCAGGTGCGCTTCCAGCGACCGGATCTTTGGTGCATATCCCCGTGAAAATTCAATATGGACCAGTGACTGCTGTTTATACATAACAAGTGGCCCGGTCCGGAGGGGGAAGATGTCCGCTCTCACGTCGCACCCTGCCAGAAGATCGTACACTTGGGGCACCGTTTTTAAGTCGGCGCTCGCAATCCCGGGGATAAAATTTCCGGTTTTTACCACACCCCGCAATTCGGGCACTTCATTCATAAGCCGTTCTGCAGTCTGTTTTGTTGCTTTTTGGGTCAGCAATACAAGGGATCTATCAGAAAGAAATGGCGGGTGCTGCATGGGAAAACCCGGGTGCACAAGTGGTGAACCGACTGCAATTAGGGGTTCAGTGGGTTTCATATCCCCCCTCTCTACCATAATCACGTAAATATGGGCAAAGACTTCGTCGATGAACCGTTTTCCGCAGGAGCAGGGAAGACCATATTCGAGGGATGGAAGCGGAGCCCGTTTGTCCAGTACCCGGGCACTGCAGTCTGCACATGGACGGAACAGCGATGGGAGCGTGACAAGAATCTCTTTTGCTGATTTGACGCAGTCCATCTGGCAGGCGGGGCACTTCATTATGCTCCCTGTGTGCTTTTCCGTGATAGAAACTTTTTCAATTAGTTCGGGGAATTACTACCCTTCTGAACTGTAAAAACATAAAAAACAGTGGGCCCGAAGGGATTCGAACCCATGACCGCCCGGTTATGAGCCGGGCGCTCTAACCGGACTGAGCTACGGGCCCCTTTAAAACGCCCCCCACAGGGCTCGAACCTGTGACATTCGGATTAACAGTCCGACACTCTACCAACTGAGTTAGGGAGGCACATTAATGCGCCTTATTAGATTCTTTCCGGGGACTTTTAAAGGTAACTATGGGGGTGAAAGATATTGACCCGGGTAAAATCAATGAGAATTCCTGATCACTGACGTTTCATCGCCGCAAGTAACTGGATCAGTTCGTCCAGATTCCTGTTAAGGTGCTGGAATAATTCAACGGTTTGTGGTGTGGCAACCGCTCCTTCCGGTGATGCGCGGATGTACCCGAGCTGTTCCAGCACGTGAAGGGAATACCGTATCCGGTGCGAAGGTAGGTCGAGCAGCTCGGACAGCTTCATGATTCCTATCGGCTCGTGATCGACTACTGCTTTTGCTACCTCTATGTGGCGACTCAGCAGTTCGATCTCATCCTTCATCTTCTTGAGCATGATTATCTAAAAACTCCGCAATACTGGACTATTTCGCCTCATTGTTCTGTTCATTATCGTTCTGTTTGACACTTTCCCCATCTTTCTTCTTTTCCGGCTGCTCACGGAGCCAGACTTTTGTTTCCTTGTATCTCTTTGAGAAATCCACGGAAAGAATCAGCGCGAGAGCGAGCATCCCAAGGATCGCAGGCAGGGTATAAGGGGAATGGATGATGAAAAAGATGATGATCGACAGGGCTACGAGCATCACTATAATATTGAGCTCAATGGTGAGCCGATAAAATTTCCATTTGAATTGGATTTTTGCATTTTCTTCCATCACTGGAATGTTAACTCCGGAATAAAAGTACTTGACGTTTCACTGCATATAACAACCTAGATGGACCCTTTATCCCGTGCAGTCAGAAAAAGTGGTGCGGATGCATACGTCATGTTTGCCTCATCGCGCGACGCAGATATGCGTTACCTGACGCAATTTGTCACCAGTGACCCGTTTGTCTATTTTAAAAAGACAGACGAGAATGGCATGATCATCATCTCCCAGATGGAGATCGGACGCGCGTCCCGGGAGTCCACGGCATCCGTGATGACCCGCACCCAGGCAGGGCTCCCGGAGATCCTGAAAACTGAAAAAGACTCCTGGAAAGCAACCGCAAAGATGATTGCCGGGCAGGTAGGAAAAAAAGTCCTGGTTCCTCCTAACTTCCCGGTTGCACTGGCAAATGCTCTTGGAGAATTCTGCACGGTTGCCGTAGATAATGGAACCGTTGCCTCAATGCGGGAGATCAAGAGCAGGGATGAAATTAAGGCAATGAAGCATATCCAGAAGATAACCGAAACTGCAATGGGTGTCGCAGTCTCGCTTATCCGGCATTCTGCCGTGAAAAAAGGCATTTTGTATTCCAATGGAAAACCGCTGACTTCCGAGATGATCAAGTTCTCCATGCATTCCTTTCTCCTGGAACATGGGTGCACTGCGGTAGATACCATTGTGTCATGCGGGGAAGAGACCGCTATCCCTCATATGACCGGTACCGGTCCTTTACACGCAGATGAACCGATCGTAATCGATCTGTTCCCCTGCGAAGAGAAAAACGGGTTTTTTGCGGATATGACACGCACGGTAGTAAAAGGTGAACCCTCACCGGAGATCCGTGATATGTATACCGCTTTGCGTGAGGCAAAACAACTGGGTATTTCAGAAGTAAAAGCCGGGGTCTCCGGATCTGTAGTTTACCAGGTTGTGGTGGACTTTTTCAAAGAACGCGGGTATGAGAGCGATACCCGGGGTTTTGTCCATAACCTAGGCCATGGTGTGGGTCTTCAGATACATGAACAGCCCCCGGTCGGGCCCGCCGGAAAAGAACTCAATGCAGGCAGCGTGATTACGATTGAACCGGGGCTTTATTATCCGGGTATTGGCGGTGTACGTCTCGAAGATATTGGAGAAGTCACCAAAAAAGGGTTTAGCAATTTCACGAAATTTCCGGAGGATCTCATTGTATGAATAACGAGATCTTTGAAAAGTACGTTGAGGCTGGTGCGATTGCATCAAGGATTCTTCGCCAGGGAGCACAGGGTATCAGGATAGGGGAATCCTACTTCGATCTCGTAGAAAGTATTGAATCCCAGGTCATTGATGAAGGCGCCGCCCTTGCATTCCCCCTCAATCTTTCCATAAACGAGGATGCGGCCCACGATACCGCGTCACCCGGCGATTCCCGGGTGTTTGAGAAAGGAGATGTCGCAAAGCTCGATCTCGGTGTCCATATCGAAGGGTATATTGCTGACACGGCAACCACCGTTGATCTTGGCAGCAATTCCCTGCTCATCGCAGCATCAGAACGGGCGCTTGAAGCGGCAATAAATGTGGTCAGGCCGGGTGCAACTGCTGGCGAACTGGGTGCAGCAGTCCAGCAGGAAATTGAAAGCAGAGGGTATCGCCCGATTGCAAACCTGACCGGTCACGGGCTTGACCGGTATGTTCTTCACCGCGCACCATCTATCCCCAATGTCGGCAACAACAGAGGGATCGTGCTGGAAGAGGGAATGGTCTTTGCGATCGAGCCATTCGCTTCTACGGGAAGCGGCCATGTCGGGGAGAAATCCCGGGTGGAAATCTATTCCCAGATCTCCCAGAAACCCGTGCGGAACCCGGCAGCGCGTGCCATTCTTGAAATTGTGAAGGACCGTCACGGACTCCCGTTTTCCCGCCGCTGGCTTACCGAACGGAAACAGGATCTCACACTCCCGATGCTGGTCAGATCCCAGATGCTTCACGCTTATCCGGTCCTATCAGATATCCCGGGTTCGCTTGTATCCCAGCATGAGCATACGATCGTCGTGACAGCCGATGGCTGCGTCGTGACTACGCGATAAGATAGTCTTATTCACTCCGGAAAAGAATAATTGAGGTTACAGCCATGTCTGGAGATTCTGAAACCCTGCAAATAATGGATGTTGTTCTGACTGCTGAAATTTTCAACCAGAACCCCCAGCTCGATATCAATGACCTGACCCCGGTCTGCCGCGATATTTTTGGCATTACCTGTGCGTCTGATGTGAAACGACCCGTGTATGTGAGTGATGGTGTGATCAAACGCACGCTGTCCATAGCAGATGCCCACTTGAAGATGTCTGCAAATCCTTTCGTAGCATACGAGGATTTTGGCCAGCGGCTCCGTATCACGGCACTCGAATCTGCGGCCCAGTGGTTCTTAAAACAAGGCGGGAAGTCGTTTATTGAGAAAAATCCAACTCTGGCGTTTTATTTTGAAAAACTGGATTCCGGTAGTGTTGTCTATAAAACCGTCCGTTCAACGAACCCTCCCTATGAAGATACCAAGGCACATCTGGATGTGCGCCTCTCAAAGCTGATTGGTGAAGACGAGAAACTCCGTGGTGCATTGGATCTGGTCATGATAAGTGCGCCTGAGGAAGTGGAGCAGAGGATGGAAGATCTGGTCTGCACTGCTTCACAGTTAGCAGTCATTGCCAAGATCCAGAACGCTCTTGTTCACCGCGAGTACCTGCAACGTCACCGTATTCACGAGGTTGGAAAACTCCTCTTTGTCGGTCCGCCCGGTACGGGAAAAACCTCGATTGCCCTTGCAATGTCCAACACTCTGCACATGCCGGTCCTTGAAGTCCGCCTGTCGATGATCACCTCACAATATCTCGGGGAGACCTCGAAAAATATCGATCGTATCTTCGAGCTGGCAAAAAAACTCTCTCCCTCCATCCTTTTCATTGATGAATTCGATTTTGTGGCCAAGAGTCGTGTAGCTGATGATCACGGGGCCATGAAGCGCGCGGTCAATTCCCTGTTAAAAAATATTGACCGGATAAACCTGATCAAAAACGGCGTCATTCTGATCGGTGCTACCAACCATCCGCAGCTGCTGGATGAGGCAGCATGGCGACGGTTTGACGAAGTAGTGGAATTCTCACTGCCTGATGAGGACATGCGGAAAAATATCCTGCAAAAGATCACTGCATCTCTCGGCTGCGCTTTAGATTACCAGCAGCTTGCATCCCAGACCGAGGGTTTTTCCGGTTCTGATCTCCGCATGATGATCAAAGAAGCGGTTCTTTCCGCTCTCATGGACAACCGCCGGACGCTTTCACCCGAAGATATCGGGAAAGGCATTCATATGGTGAAGAACCGGGATGCAATCCGGCACCTGAACTGGTTGTAATATGAAGATAACGCTGCTGGGAACCGGTGATGCAATAGGTACGCCGAAGGTTGGGTGCGACTGCCCCCAGTGCACCCATGCCAAAGCAACCGGCAGGATGCGCCTGCGCACCTCCCTGCTTGTAGAAAATGAGGGGCATCATCTCCTTATTGATTCATCACCGGATCTCCGCCAGCAGCTCCTCTTAAACGGCTCTCCGCATATTGATGCCGTGATCTGGACGCATGGCCACTATGATCATTTCATCGGGTTTGGTGAATTCTACCGCGTACAGAACATCCCTCCGGCCTTTGCCGCACCCCCCGTTCTGGATTACTGCGCAGATGCCTTCCGGTTTCTTGCCTTTGACAAAGTCCCCATCCAGCCCTATCAGCCATTTGAGATATTCGGTATTACCGCCACCCTGTTCATGGTCAGGCATCCTCCCGCTTTTACCTGCGGCATACTCTTTGAAACGGATCAGTCGCGGGTGGAATTCACTTCAGACACAAATATCAATATTCCGGAGCAGAGTCTTGAACTCTTACGGGACCTTGACCTCCTGCTCATGGATACTCTTGTGCCTTCGAACATCTCTATTGGCAAGCACATGAATTATCTTGAAGCCTGCTCTCTTGCCGAACGTCTTTCACCACGGGATTTCCGCTGTGTTCACATGAGTCACATGATCCCCTGGGAACTTCCGCATACCGGAAAAGATCGGGAAACATTCGAATTTCCCTGATTTTCTTCCGCTACCGCGTTTCCAATTCTGTAAAACCTGCCTTTCCCTAATCAGCGATGGGGTGCCGGGCACCCATACCTTAATGTTTTTCCCGTGCCCAACCATAGGTGCATGATTGTAAAAATGCTCGAGCTCGAGAAGGACAAGGTGCGGCTCGTCATCCAGGGGCAGGGTCACACGTTCATGAACGCCCTTGTCGAGGAATTATTAACTGATTCCGATATTGATGTCGCCCGTTACATGATTGAGTTCCAGTTCTCTGACCCGGAACTCTTCATCACCACCAAAGGCAAGAAAAATCCTCTCCCTATCCTCAAAAAGGCCTGCAAGCGGATTTCCGGTAACTGCAACGAGCTCATCAAGGGCTTAAAAAAGCAGTAATTAAATTATTTTTTTATGTGGAAATGCACCAGCGCATTTCGTATGACAATCCCCCCGGGGGATGTCCATACAACATCCTGAGTGCAGCTGATTCCTGATTGTTCTCATCTGGTATGCCCGATATGTAAATCAGGACATCACGTGCATACGGTTAAAAAAAGATTTATCGTATAAATCGTGTTTTAAAAAAACAAGAAAAAAATTATTCTT
>JBAXDE010000029.1:0-11868 GCA_037141115.1 Methanomicrobiales archaeon
GGCCAACCCAAAATATGCGCTCTAATTTTTTTCCTTTGGTTGTGCGTAAGTCCTACCGTATTCCGAATGCAGATAATTGAACCTGCAGGGGTACTATATCACCGGCACCTGTCGGACCGGGAAAACGGGGTTGCAGAACTACGGTTTCAGGTTAATAAACGGGGACCCTCTGCTTTAAGGAGGGTGAAAAAAAGATATTTGGCGGGTATTTTATTGTGCCATTCGTTTCTTGATCATCTCGAGCGCTTCGAACGCTTCCCTGCGCACGGCTACATTATCGTCCGAGAGAAGACCGGTGATATGATCGACTGCCTTCTGGTCGCCAATCTCTCCGAGAAGGAGCACTGCACGTCTCCGGACATCGGTCTGATCGTCTTTTAAGACCATGATGAGGGGGGTGGTTGCCGGCTGGCCGAGCATCCAGAGTGCCTCCATGGCACCGGTTCTCATCCGGATGTCGCCTTCGCGGAAGACCTGCATGAGCGGTGCGATTGCCGGAACGCCAAGTGCGGCCAAGGATTTCACCACTTCTATACGCACTGGCCGGTCGGGATCATCAAGTGCTCCGATGATCGGGGAGATTGCCCGGGTATTGCCGATCTGGCCAAGTACTTCAACAGCACCTTTGCGGATGCCGGAATTCTGGTCCCCGAGAGCTTTTATCAGGGGATCTACGGAAGTTTCCCCGATCGTGACAAGGGCGAGAGCTGCTCTCCGCTGGACATCATCATTGGGGTCGACGAGAGCCCGTATGAGGGGTTCGATGGCCGGTTCTCCCAGTGAGCAGAGAGTTGCCATTGCTGCCATGCGGACATGTTCACGTATATCGTTGAGGCTCTCGATCAGGGGTACGACTGCACGGGGATCCCCGATACGGCCGAGTGCAACCGCACTCTCGTGCCGGACCCAGGGGTCTGCATCTTTCAATGCTTCAATAATCTGACCGACAGCCCGTGTCTCGCCCATGATACCCAGTGCCTGCACGGCTCCGCGACGGATGAGCGGGTGGGTGTGCTTAACCGCCTGGACCAGGGGGCCTACAGATGGTTCACCGACAAGCTGGAGCGCCCGGATCGTTTCCTGGCGCACATCGTCAGAAGATTCATCCAGTGCACCAATGAGGGGAGCTACTGCCGGCGCACCGATCTTGCCAAGGGTATCTGCCGAACCTCTCCTGATGATCCAGTACTCGTCTTTCAGGCCGCGGATGAGCGGCTCGATAAAAGGTTCCCCGAGATCCCCAACGGATCGCACAGCGTTCCAGCGGGTATCAAGGTCCCCCTCGGTAAGAGCCGTGAGGAAATTATCGTAGCGCTCCTTTTGTGCAAGGCGGCGTGCCTGCTCCTCCTCCTCGCCCTTTCCTGATTTGAACATGTTGAGAAATTTCTTTATAATACTCATAGGAATTCTCCGAACGAATATTAGTACAAAATCCCTCAAATAGGTATCGGAAGCATAATCGACGAAAATCGCGTTCCTTGCGCTTTTTTTTTAATAAAATGTGTTGATTGGAGCAGATTCCATAACCCTGGCATGGAGCGGCAGATAATTTTTCTGCAGTTACCGGAGATCTATTGCATTAACAAAAAACCCGGGAAACGCAGGAACCCCTGTTAAAAAAGGAATGATCAGGACGCATACCCTACGGTAAACTGGGTGTTGCCTGAAGCCGTTCTCGGGATATCGTACACATACATGGTATAGACCCCGGTAGGCATGGTTGCATCGAGCGTGATCATAAATTTCCATGTTTTATCCGCAGATACAGATAAGGGGCCAAATACCTTCCCGCCGGCAAATTGTCCGGGCCCGTACAATCCTAATTCAACATTCTGTGCGCCCGTTGTGCACTGCCCTGAAAATGTGATGGAATTTCCCGAAGCAACCGCATAACTGCTCGGTGAAATGGAGACAAGTCCGCCTCCTATTACGGTAAATTCACTCCTCTCTGACGTAGTTTTCCAGGGGTCCGTTACGATCATAGTGTATGAACCCGGCTCGACAGAATAACCCGGGTTCCAGGTATAACTCCAGGTGCCGATCCCGTCAACGTTCTGCTGAACCAAAGAAATCCCGTTGACATACTTGCCCGGCCCGTATAATGTCAGTAAGACCCGGTCCGTTCCGATCGCTCTTCCGGAGAAAATGTTTGAATCCCCGATGGTCATCGTCTTTTTCCCCGCCAGGATTGTTATTGTTGCCGTGGATGATGGTGCAGGTGTTGCTGCCGGGGTAATATCCTGGGACTGCTGAACGATTGCCTGGGGGGTTAATGCTGCATAATAATTGGATGTACCCGAAGTGACCGTGATGGATGATGACCAGCTCTTGTATCCAGCATGACGGAATTCCAGCGTATGGGTGCCCGATACCACATCCGGAATGGTGACCGGTGTAGTTCCCCGGTACTGGTTGTCGAGATAGACCTCAGAGCCGGAAGGTGATGAGGTCAGACTGATGGTGTCTTTCTGCGAATCCGGACCTGACAGACACCCGGATAAAAATACAAAAACAACCACGATGATGATGCCCGTCTTCCAGCTCGTTATTCCCGTCATGCCTCTCACGATAACCGTTATTCCTCAGTGTTAAATAGGTTTGCCACACGGGATTTTGTAAAACCAAGGACTGGCAGGATAAAAAATTCGATGAGCGCGGGTTTTATTACGGCAACCGGCTTCATCCCCGCTCCTTTACCAGGCCCACGATTCGCCGTGCCAGTGCCACGCTCTTGTCCTCATCGGTCATCAGGGTCTCGAACCTGACGGAGTTATTCACTTCGACCGGGTCCCGGATATCCTGCACAAAGAGATCGATGAGCCCTTCGTAGCATTTGAGCGTCCCCGGTGAGCCGGGTTCGAATCCTGAAGCTTTCATGAGTGCACCCGCGGGTCCGCTGATCGGTTCACTGCCGATAAACGGGCTCACCGCGATCACGAATTTATCCTTAAGGGCGTCTTTCATCCCCTCACAGGAGAGGATCGGCAGGATGCTGGTGATGGGATTTGAAGGCCCGATAACTACGGCATCGCTCGCTTCGATGGCTGAGAGCCCCTCATCAGTTGCAACCGGGGGCTCGTTGAAACTCCGCATTACACTACGGATCTCGATCTTTCCCTTTGCCCGGATCCAGTACTCCTGGAAATGGATGAGCCCGATGTCAGTCTCCACCTGGGTGGTCACTTCGGTGTCGGTCATGGGAAGCACATTCTCCCGGACCCCGAAGCGGTCGCAGAGGATCTTTGTCGCATTGGTCAGGCGCATACCGTTTCGCATCATCTCTGCCCTTGCAATGTGCACTGCCCGGTCCAGATCGCCGATAGCGATGAACTCATCGATGCCCAGCCGGGTGATCTCGTTATGGGTGGTGAAGGTATCGTTCCGGACTCCCCACCAGGTATCCGTGTTGAGGATACCGGCGAACAGGTACATGACGGTGTCAACATCCGGAGATATGTGGTTTCCCGAGATCCAGATGTCTTCTGCCGTGTTGACAATGACCGAGCACTCGTGACGGTCCATCACTTTCTGCATGCCCCGCAGGAGTTTCGGGGTACCGGTCCCGCCCGAAAGGAAAGTAATCATTACTCAATACTTTTATGCGATGTATATGAAGATTGTTTAGTGAACTTGAAGATCATCAAGGACCCGGTCCATGGCTATGTGGAGGTGGAGGAGTTTGCTCTTGCCCTGCTCGATTCCCCGGCTCTCCAGCGCCTCCGTTATGTCAAACAGCTCGGCTTTTCCTTCCTTGTATACCCCGGTGCCAACCATACGCGGTTCGAGCATTCGCTGGGTACGATGTTTCTTGCCGATGTTACCTGCCGCAGGTTCGGTTTATCGGATCCTGAGCGTACGCTGGTGGTTGCTGCTGCGCTTCTCCACGATATCGGCCATGGTCCGTTCTCCCATGCGAGCGAACCCTTAATGAAAGAGTTCCTGCACCGTACGCATGATGACATTGAACCAATTGTTGAGGTGCAGGTTGGCGATCTGCTCCGGGCCCTGGACATTGACCCCCACGAGCTCTGCGCCATTGTGAAAGGTAAACACCCCTTGTCCGGTATTATCCACGGGGATCTCGATGTGGACCGGATGGATTACCTGCTGAGGGATGCGTACTATACCGGCGCCCCGTACGGCACCGTGGATGCCCAGCGTCTTATCCGGCACCTGATCCAGACTCCCGAGGGGACCGTGCTCGATGAGAACGGGGTGAATGCAGCAGAATCCCTGCTCATTGCCCGCACGCTGATGCGCCCTACCGTGTATTACCATCACGTGAGCCGGATTGGTGAGACGATGTTCCAGCTCGCGGTTCTTGAACACCTCCGGGATGCACCGGTTGCAGATGCACAAAAGATGCTGAGGATGGACGATCCGAGCTGCATGCATGCGTTACAAACCTCGGAAATTCCCGTAACCCGCTCACTTGCGGCACGATTGTACGAGCGCCGGCTCTACAAGCGGGCCCTCTCGGTTGGGAGCGACCAGGTCAATATTACCGGATTCCAGCATGGTATTCCCATTGAAAAATGCCGGGATTATGCGATCCATATCGCAGAAGTGGCCGGTATCCAGCCCCACGAAGTACTGGTGGATATCCCTTCGGTTCCCCACGAGATGTCCCTGGGTGTCCGGGTGAAGAACCGCCACGCCATTGTGGATTTCGAAGAGTTCTCGCCCCGGGTACGGACACTCAATGCCACCCGCCGTGACCAGTGGCGCCTGGGTATTTACACAATTTCCGGCCAGCAGGAACGCGTTGCCGATGCAGCCTGTGAGGTCCTGCACATCAAAAAACCCACCCGGCAGGATACCCTTTTTTAAAAAAAGCCGGAACCTGGCTGGTTTTCGGGGAAATACGAATAAACAATAATATATCCTGGTATCAAAACATTCTCCATAATGAAGCCCATTGTTCTGATTCTCCTCTCACTCCTCATAGCCGGTATCCTGGTTGCAGGATGCACCCAGGGCCCGGTCACCCCTGTGGCAGTCCCGACCCCGACTGCCGCAGTCGCAGTCCCGGTGACAACAACCTCTGCGCAGCAACCCTCGTTCACCATGGGACGGGCATATCTCAATGATCCCTACGGGTACTCATTCCAGAGTGAAAGCGATGTCATTGTCAAAGAATTCAGAGTAGACGATCCCTCGTGGGGATTTGATCTGAAGATTACAACGCTCAATGACGATCTGCAATATTGCTGGTTCACCATGGATGTGATGGATGTTGACAGTGGCCATGTGGAAACATTCGGGTACGGACGACAGTACTCTATCAATCCCAACCAGCAGATCCCCATGTATAAAACGGGTCCGTACAAAATTACCCTGAAGGGAAACCGCGTCAAGGTATTGTTGAAAGCCGCAGTACGGGAACCGTAACTACCCTGGTGAACTGGAATGAACGAAGACTGGATTGTGATAGTCTGCGGGGTTGTGGCAATTGTTCTCATCCTTGCCATCATCTTCTATAAACTCCGGACCGCGGAACGGCGGACCATTGAGAATACCCACAAGCTCAAGGCCTATACGGATCTCTTAAATGCGATCACCGAGCTGAACCTTGCCGGTGGAGACGCCTACAAGATGGACATTGCAAAAAAGAACCTTGCACTGACCCTCAACCGCCTCAACCTTGTCGGCTGCACCGGGGTCTTAAAGAGCACCAACGATCTGCTGGACTTCTTCAACGAGCATAAGGACAAGGAGTACGATACGATGAGGCTCCACAATATCCTCAATACACTCGTTATCGAAGCGCGCCGTGACTTAAATCCGTCCCATGCCCGCAAGGTAGAGGATGCACAGGTCAGGTACCGCTTCTTTGCCCCGCCAAAAAACCAGTAATCTTTTACCCGGCCGGGCGGATCCCGGCATAAACTCTTTTTGCCTTCACTCCGACATTGCTATCACAAAGAAAGGGCAGAGTCGTATGAAAAAGGAATATGTTGTCGGAGTAACGGGGGCAAGCGGGGCCTGCTATGCACGCCGCCTGTTAGAGGTGCTGTGCCCAAAAGCCAATGTCCATCTCATTGTCTCGGATATTGCGCAGCAGATTGCCACCCACGAGGGGGTCTCTTTTGAAGGATTCAATGCAACGGTCCACCCCATCGACAGGATGGGGGCATCGATCGCGAGCGGTTCCCACAAAATCGATGGGATGGTGGTGATCCCGTGCAGCGCCAAGACGCTCTCGGCGATTTCGACCGGATACGCCGACAACCTGATCACCCGGACGGCGGATGTCTGCTTAAAAGAGGGCCGGAAGTGCATTCTTGTCACCCGGGAAACCCCGCTCTCAAAGATTCATTTAAAAAATATGCTCGCTGCTGAGGATGCCGGGGCTGTTATCATGCCCGCCTGCCCCGCCTTCTACCACCGTCCGAAGACGATCGATGACTTAGTGGACATGGTCGTAGCCCGTGTGCTCGATCATCTTGAAGTGGAACATACGCTTGCAGAGCGCTGGAGTGGTTACGATGCGTGAATTTATTGAAAAGATGCGAAACAAGGGGCTTGTTGTTGAGGTAAAAGAGCCGGTCTCTTCCGATATGCAGGCTGCAAAGATGGCGAGCACGACCGACAAACTCCTCTTCTTCCATAATCTCGACGGCAAACGTGCCGTGATGAACCTCACTGCCAGCCGGATCTCGCTCTCCCTTGCCCTGGGCATTGATGAGAAACAGATTGTCAGGACCCTTGCCGATGCGAAATTCGATGGTACGATCGTTGAAGCCGGTCCGCTGAAGATGGAGAAGCCCGACCTTACCCGCATCCCCATCATGCACCACTTCCCGAAAGATGCGGGAAAATACCTCACGTCTGCGATCGTCTTCTCCCGCTGGGATGGCGTGGAGAATGCCTCGATCCACCGGATGCAGGTGCTTGACAACCACCGCGTTGTTGCCCGGCTCGTGGAAGGCCGGCACACGCACGTAATGCTCAAAAAAGCGCTGGCAAAGGGCGAGAAGCTCCCTGTCGCCCTCACCATAGGCACACACCCGGCCGTTACGTTTGCCAGCTGCACACGGGTGCCAACGGCAATGGAACTCCCGTTTGCCGCTGAACTGATGGGCGGCGAGTTGAAGGTACACCGGTGCAGCAACGGGGTTCTTGTCCCCGATGCAGAGATTGTGCTGGAAGGGTTTATCACCGGAGACCTGACCGAGGAAGGACCGTTTGTCGATATCACCGGGACCTATGACCCGATCCGCATGCAGCACATCATCGAGTTCACCGGCATGTACATCAAACCGGACTGCATCTATCACGGCATCCTGCCCGGCGGCGACGAGCACAAGATGCTGATGGGCGCACCCTACGAACCCAAGATCTACAAGGCGGTTGCCGGGGTCACGGAAGTGCGCAACGTGGTGCTGACCAAGGGCGGTTGCGGGTACCTCCACGCGGTGATCCAGATCAGGAAGAGCACACAGGGCGATGCAAAGAACGCGATCATGGCCGCGTTTGCCGCCCATACCTCCCTCAAGCATGTGGTGGTGGTGGACGAGGACATCAATCCCAATGATCCCCATGATGTGGAGTACGCAATTGCGACCCGGGTCCGGGGTGACCTCGATGTGATGGTGATCACCGGTGTCCGGGGCTCATCACTCGATCCCTGCCAGCTTGAGGATGGCACGAACGTGAAAGTCGGTGTGGATGCAACAATGGTGCTCGGGCGCGAGGCAGACTTCTCGCGGGCCACCTGGTGACTTATGATGTATCTCGATGCTGCTGATGAACGGATCCTTGCAGGAGAGAATGGGGAGACCCGTCAGAAGATGCTCGAGCTTCTCGTTGCGCTGGGCAAGGTATTTGGTGCCGAAAGTCTGGTGCCGATCCGCAGTGCCCAGGTGAGCGGGGCATCCTACAAGACGATTGGCGAGTATGGTCTCCAGTGGCTCTCCTCGCTCGATGCAAAAGCGGTTGTCCCGGCGGTCTTGAACCCGATCGGTATGCCCCGCACGCGTTGGCAGGAGATGGGCGTGAATGAGGATTTTGCAAAGAAGCAGCAGGCCGTAGTTGCGGCCTACGAGCGGCTCGGCATAGGTCTCGAATGCACCTGCACCCCGTATTACCTGCGCGAAACCTCGTACGGGGATCACCTTGCCTGGTCGGAGTCCTCAGCAGTCAGCTACGCGAACTCGGTGATCGGGGCCCGGACGAACCGTGAAGGCGGCCCGGGAGCACTTGCGGCCGCCCTTATCGGCAAGACCCCCTGCTATGGCCTGCACCTTGCAGAGAACCGGAAGCCCCAGATGATCGTCCGTGTACAGGCCGACACCCGGGACTGGAGCATCGCCCACTACGGGGCGCTCGGTTACCACACCGGCAAGCTGGTGGGAAACCGTATCCCGTTCTTTTCGGGGCTCAACCCGGACCGTGACCATCTCAAGGCACTCGGGGCCGCAATGGCAGCAACCGGTGCCGTGGCCCTGTATCATGTTGAAGGCATTACCCCGGAAGTACTCAACGTCCCTTTCGAGTTATCCGGTCTTGAAGTCATCGCCGTGGAATCCGGCGAGGTAGAAGCATTGTTTAAGGAGCTGCCGGTCGATGCAGTGGCAGTCGGCTGCCCGCACTGCTCCCCCGGGGAACTCGCAACGATTGCCGGGCTTCTGACTGGCAAAATCGTCACAAAACCCCTGTACGTTTTTGCTGCACAGGGAGTCATCGACCAGAACCGGAAGATGGTTGACTCTATTGAAAAGAGTGGTGCCCGGGTCTTTGCCGACACCTGCATGGTGGTGTCACCGGTGATGGAGCAGTACTCTGCCATCATGGTGAGCAGCGGCAAGGCACTTGCATATGTCCCGGATATGTGCGGGGCACTGGCGAGGATCGGATCGATCGAAGAGTGCGTGAAGGTTGCAACAGAGTAACGGGGGAGATTCCCCCCTTAATGGGGGATCTCCTCTTGTTATCTGAGGCCTTATCCGGAGTAATGGGGGAAGATGAGACCGGTTTTATTGCACGGCAAGCAGGATCTTTTTGATCTCTGCAACCGCTTCCGGAGAAGGATTCCGCCCCGGGCCGACATCTTTTCCAAATGAAAGAATCTTCTGGAGGTCGTTTCCGGTGATGCTGGTGAAAGATATTTTATCCCAGATCTTCTGATCGATCGTGTTCCACGTACACTGTAAAAGGTGCCCGAGAAGGAGAATCTCATCTTCTGATATTGACTTCCAGGCCGGTCCCAGGCCCTGCTGGATCAGCTTGATTGCCTCTTCTACCCGTTTTTCACGGTGAACATGGTACATTCGACGTCCGATCTCTGCCTGTGTAACATCTGGCATTTTTTTATACGTCTCCTCCCACACACCTGCGGGAATGATGAGTGAATCTAATTCTCTCACGATATACTTTGTGGATAAGGGGAGTTTGTTAGAAAATCTCCATTCCGGGAGAGACCGGATCTGACTGTGGTTTTTACAAAAACAATATAACCCGGTATGGGGATAATTCCCACGAGTATCCTACCATGTCCCGCAGCACTGAAGAAGGTCTGGGCCGGAGGCGGTTCCAGGTCCAGAAGGAAAAAGCCGTTGAAGAGGCGTATGAGAAGATCCGTCGCAGCTTTGGCGAGGACTGGCAATGCTTTTCTGCGGAGGATTGTGCAGTGCTCCGCGATGTGTTGGGGGAGATCTGGATTGGCGTTGAGCGGGACTGCTGGAAAGATTACTGTTTCTCAACCCTGTCACACGCAGATATTCTCGCCATGATTGCCATAGCAAAAGAGGGAAAGGGCCTGAAGTGTATGGCGCCGGATGCGATTGCCCGCCTGGATGAGATCCTTGAATAGTACTACGGGTGGAAGCTGATTACCGACGGAACCTCCCTTCCTTTCGTCTGCTTTTTTACAAACATTAATATGTGTATAATATATTAGGTTGTATCATGGGGAGGCATAAAAATGGTTAGCTGGGAAGTACCCATTGGAGCCGCCATTGCCTTTGTCGGTGGTGCTATTGCCACCGGTTGGGCACAGTCACGGATTGGTGCTGCCGGAGCAGGAGCGATAGCCGAACGCCCGGAAACCGCCGGGACGATCATCATTTTAGAAGCAATTCCCGAGACCCTGGTTATCCTGGGATTTGTCGTTGCTTCCATGATCATCCTGATGGTCAAGTGATGTCGGACATCCCGTAATCACACGACAGGGATCATCTTCTCCGGCCCAACGGGATTCTCTTTAGACTGGGGAGGATCTCTACCGTTGTCCGGGCATGCATTCCGGTTTTCTGGTTAAGAAAAAATGGCTGGTGATCAGTGTGGCCTATGAAAATCTGCTGAAATCGGTTGACGAAAGTGCAGAGGAGCGGGAGCGGGAGCTGGTGGAAAAGGCACGTGTTGCCGTTGAAAAGGTCAATAAAAATGCCCGCGAACAGGCTGAACAGATCCGCGAGTCACTGGTTGCCGATGCCCGGAAAGCAGCCGCGAT
The DNA here is from genome assembly GCA_037141115.1 of Methanomicrobiales archaeon. GTDB lineage: Archaea > Halobacteriota > Methanomicrobia > Methanomicrobiales > Methanospirillaceae > Methanoregula. The sequence goes on from JBAXDE010000029.1 coordinate 10,454, forward strand.
TGAGAAGAACAAACTCATGTACCGGGTAAAAGCAGAGAACAAGGCCAGACTCATCAGGATCCGGGAACACCTCTTTTCATCAGCATTTGCCGAAGCAGAGCTCCGGTTGTCCCCGCTCCGGAACCGCCCGGAATACCCGGTAATTTTTACCAAACTTACCGCAGATGCAGCAGAAGCCCTGGGGGCAGATAAGTTCCAGGTTCACGTGGACAAGCGGGATGAAGAGCTCTGCCGGAAGACGCTTGCTGCATTAAACCTCCTCGCTGAAATTCACCCGGACCTCGACACCGCCGGAGGGCTTGTGGCATGCCTGCCCGACCGTTCGGTGATTATAAAAAATACCGTGGAGTCCCGGCTGGAGCGGGCGCAGGAGCTCAAAAAACGGGAGATCTATTCGATCCTGTCGGGTGACTGAGATGGACTGGGGCTACATCAACGCACGTATGCGGGGAATGAAAAGTCACCTCCTCGACAGGCGTGCGCTGGATAACCTGGCATTGCAGCCGGATCTCGCGTCCCTCATTGCCGAACTCGAAAAGACTCCTTACAAGGACGATATCATCGAAGCCAGGGTCCAGTACTCCGGGGTTCTCTGCATTGAATATGCGCTCCGGAAAAATTTCACCCGGACGTTCCGGAAGATCCTCAAATTTGTCCGGGAGGACGAGGCAGAACGATTCATCACCATCTTCCTGCACCGCTGGGATGTCCAGAACATCAAGACGATCCTCCGCGGGAAGAACATCCATATTACGAACGAAGAGATCCTTGACTGCCTCGTCCCCGCCGGGGAACTGGACGAAGCCACGCTCATCGAACTTGTCCGGCAGCCGGATCTCCGGGCAGTGATCGATATGCTTGCCACCTGGCAGATCGTCTATTCCAAACCCCTGACCGAAGAGTACCCGGCATTTGCAAAGAGCGGGGACCTGGCCCTGCTCGAATGTGCACTTGATGAATTTTATTATGCCCAAGCGCTCGGACAGGTGAACTCTCCCTCGTACAATAACGGCCTGATCCGGAATATCCTCGCGCTGGAGATCGATGTCGTGAACCTTAGGACCATCCTGCGGATGATCCGGGATCACATCGATCCCAAGGAGGCAAAAAAATTCCTCATCAGCGGCGGTAAGGAGTTCGATGAGCGCCAGCTCGATCACCTGCTCGCCCTGCACTCGATCGAGGAAGTAGTAGAGGAACTCAAAACCACTCCCTACCGGTTCCTTGCCGATCTTCCGCCTCCTGCGGTGAGAACCCAGAAGATCTCGGTGATCGAGAAACAGCTGGAGAAATTCCTGGTACAGAAGGGCGTTGGCGCTTTCTTAGGAGATCCGTTGAGCGTGGCCTCGGTGATCGGGTATTTCTGGGTATCCCCTCCAAAACTAAGGGAAAGATCGATATTTTAGTAAATATAT